>CBFHSE010000005.1:0-52411 GCA_965658435.1 Rickettsiales bacterium
GTAAGGCCAGTTTCAAATCAAGTGGATGATGTAATAAATGAGATTCAATTAACAATCAAAAGTAATTTCAGAATATTAGTTACAACTCTTACCAAAAAAATGTCTGAAAATCTAACTGATTATCTAAAAAATATTAACATTAAGGTAGCATATTTGCATTCAGATGTAAAAACTTTAGAAAGAGTAGAAATTATTCAAGCATTAAGAGCAGGGGATATTGATGTGGTAGTTGGAGTGAATTTATTAAGAGAGGGTTTAGACATACCAGAATGCGGCTTGGTAGCAATTTTAGATGCTGATAAAGAAGGTTTCTTAAGGTCAGAAACTTCTTTAATCCAAACAATAGGTAGGGCTGCAAGAAATAGTGAGGCAAAAGTAATTTTATATGCTGATAAAATGACTAAATCTCTTACAAATGCCCTAAATGAAACTAACCGTAGAAAAGAAATACAAATAGATTACAATAAAAAAAATAACATTACTCCAAAAACAATTTCCAAAGATATCTCCGATGTTATGAAAAATTTAGTTGGTGTAAAAATTAGTGAAGACGATAAAGATGTTGAAGAAGTGATAGAAAGTAAACCTGAAAAAATATCCAAAAAAATAGAATTAATGCGTAAAAATATGTTAGCTGCAGCTGCAAATTTGGAATTTGAAAAGGCTGCAAAATTAAGAGATGAAATTGAAAAATTAGAGAAATTATTATTACTATAATCTAGAAATAATCTTGCCAATATGCAAAAAGAGATTGGTAAATATGCTTTTTAAAATCTATTATATTTGCAGTTATAAAATCAGCATCTTGCCATGCCCATTCCTGAAATTCCGGTATGTCTGTCTTGATATTAATTTCACTATCATGGCCAATAAATTTACATAAAAACCACTGCTGAACTTGACCTCTATATTTACCACTCCAAAATATAGGAAGTAAATTATTAGGGATATCATATTTAAGCAGCTTAGGGTATTTAGCGATAATTTCAATTGAGCTTATAGATGTTTCTTCTTTCACTTCTCTAAATAACGCATCTTCATAAATTTCATTATCATCTATTCCTCCTTGTGGCATTTGCCAGGCATTTTCGAATTTATCAATTCTTCTTGCTGCAAATATTTTTTTAGAATTATTTATAATAATTGCACCAACGGATTTTCTATATTTTAATTGATTATTCTGCGTATTCATCCTTTAGATTTTGATATGGAATCATAATTTCTTTTTGGTCATTAAGTTTTTCTTCAGTGTTTTTATTTAATTTTAAATAAATTAACAAAGAGATAATCAATAATGATCCAGCAATAAAGAAAATATTAGCAAATTTAAAATTTTTATGCATTTTTATATATTATATTAAGAAAAATATAACAAATTATCGATGTTACAAGAAAAATTAATCAAAAGTTTTGTAAAAAGAAAGGGCAGAAAAATAAATGTAGCAAAATTATTAATTATAAAAGAAAAATTACCTGAAATAGCTATAAATAAGAATTTTGACTGTGATAATTTTAAAAAAATAATTTGTCTAAATAAAAATATTAATTTTGAAATAGGTTATGGGAGTGGAGAACATTTAATATATCAAGCTAAAAATAATCCAAGTGAAATATTTATAGGTTGCGAGCCATATTTTAATGGAACCGTAAAATTAATAACAGAAATCATTAAAGAAAATATTAATAATATTTATATATATCAAGATGATGCTCTAGATTTGCTTAAAAAATTACCTAATAATTTTTTAAAGAAGATTTTCATTTTATTCCCAGATCCTTGGCCAAAAACAAAGCATCACAAAAGAAGAATAATTAATGAAAAAAATATCTCATTATTTCTAGATAAGCTAAAAAATAATGCCAAATTACGTTTAGCGACTGATCATCAAGAATATGCAAATTGGATGTTAGCTAAACTAATTAAAGAAGATGGATTAGAATGGGAAATAGATAATGTTAGGGACTGGAATAAAAAACCCTCGGATTGGGTTAGTACAAAATATCAAGAAAAAGCATTAGCTGGTGATAATTATTATTTTTTTAATTTTTACAAAAAATAACCGTTTTTATCTCTTTTATATTATATAATTTGATAATTACTGATAAAGCAAAATAAATTATAATATTAATAATTATAACTGAGAATAGATATAAATATTTATCAGATAATCCTAAAGATATAAAATTAGGAGTGAAAAAAGAGCAAATATTAACGGTAAAAAAGAAACATAATGCTAATAAAATTATTTTTATAAATTTTCTAGCAGAGAAATATTCATAATTAACGTAATTATTTTTCCATATTAAAATTGTTAAAATTATGACATTAATCCAAGAGCTAATTAATGTTGCAATTGCTATTCCTAAATATGAAAAATATTGCACTAATATAATATTTAAAACTAAGTTTAAAAATAAGGTAAAAAGAGATGTTTTTAAGGGAGAATTAAAATTTTCTCTAGCATAAAAACATGTTAATAAAATTTTGCTAATTACAAAAGCTGGAAGAGCTAAAGCAAAAATTGCTAAAATATCAGAAGTAGCTTTTGTAGCCGAAATATTAAATTCACCATAACCATAAATAGTTAAAATAATTTCCTCACTTAAACTAAATATTCCAATCATAGCAGGTAAGGCAAAAAAACATGATAATTCTATTGAATTTAAAAAAATATTATTAGCTTCTTTATATTTTTTTTTACTAATCTTCTTACTCAAAAAAGGTAATATTGCTGTAGTAATTGCAATTGCAATTAGAGAAAGTGGTAATTGAATAATGCGATCACTATAATAAAGATATGATACAGCTCCAGGAATGAATGAAGCAATCATAATATCAACCCAAGAATTTAATTGGATAATTGATGCAGAAAAAACACCAGGCATTAATTTTTTTACCAATTTTTTTAATTCATGAGATGATTTATTAGGTTTAGTTGGTACTAAAATAATATTTTTTTTGCGAGCATATAAATATATCAAAGTTAATTGCAAAACACCTGAAAAAACCACGCCATAAATTACTGCAAACTTAGTATCAACCCCAATAACAAGAAAGACTGAGAGAATAATAGAGATATTGTAAATTATAGGCATTAAGCTGCCTATAATAAATATTTTGAGAGAATTTAAAACTGAATTTACAACAGTGACCATTGAAATAAAAATTATATAAGGGAATGCGATACGAGATAAGGTAATGACTACAGAATTATCTCGATATCCATAAGCAAATATATTAATAAATTGTGGCATAAAAATTTCTATAATTACAACTAGTAAGAATAAAGAAATTAGAAAATAATAAATTACATTATTGGCAAAATCTAAAGCATGTTTTTTTGATTTATTGGCAATTAAAGTGCAAAAACTTGGAATGAAAGCTTGGCTAAAAGCCCCTTCAGCAAAAATTCTTCTAAATAAATTAGGTATTTTTAAAGCAATAAATAAAATGTCAGAATTAGGTCCAGCTCCAATTTTGAACGCTAATAAAATATCTCTCAAAAATCCAAATATTCTTGATAGAAAAGTTAATAATGAAATATTTAGAGCAATTTTGAATAATTTCATAACCTAATAATTAAACTTGCTTTATGCTTAAATAGTAAATATAGATTTAATAATAATAAAATATAGTAAAAAATGAGCAATTTACAAATTGGTAATAAAGCACCTAATTTTAATCTTCCAACTGATAATAATTCATCAATAAAACTAGACTCCATTAAGGATAAAAAGAAAGTTGTTTATTTCTACCCAAAAGATGATACTCCTGGATGCACAGTTGAGGCACAAGATTTTAACAATCTTAATAGTGAATTTGCAGCAAAAAATACGGTAGTAATTGGTATTTCAAAAGATAGCCCAAAATCTCATGATAAATTTAAAGAAAAATATAATTTAACTTTTACTCTTGCATCAGACGAAAATTTAGA
Organism: Rickettsiales bacterium; assembly: GCA_965658435.1. GTDB lineage: Bacteria > Pseudomonadota > Alphaproteobacteria > Rickettsiales > JABIRX01 > JADHLN01. Next base: position 3,936 of record CBFHSE010000005.1, read on the forward strand.
GATCTGCAAGCTATATGGCTCATGGATAGAAAAATCAATGTATGGAAGGAAATATATGGGTATAGATAGATCTAGTTTTCTTATAGATGAGAATAATAATATTTTAAAGATATGGCGCAAAGTTAAAGTAAAAAATCACGCCAAAGAAATATTAGATTCTATCTAATTTAAATATCTTCATCATTTACAGAATTAATAAGCATCATTATCCTTTTTTGTAGCTTAGGATTTTTGATAGATTTGAATGATTGCACTAACTCTACTGATTTTTTGTCATCTAAAACAACTTCTTCACTATTGCTTTGTTCATCACTGTAACCTTCAAAAAAGAAACTAACATTAGTTCCTAATATTTGAGATATTTGGAATAGCTTACTAGCGCTAATTCTATTTTCACCTTTTTCATATTTTTGAATTTGTTGAAATGTAAGACTAACTTTTTGTGCTAGGTCTGTTTGTGTAAGACCCATCATTTTTCTTTTAAATCTAACTCTTTGTCCTACATGTATATCAATTGGATGGTACATATCTAATATTTAAAATTTATTAATAATTCTAATTATAACATAAAAAAACATAATTTGCACAATTTTTTAACGTAAAAATTGATCAATTACCATTTTTGGCTGTATTTATTACGAAAATAAATAGCAATTGCATTGAATAATATCAAGAAAATAAGTAAAATCAATATGATAGCAGAAGTTTTTTCAACAAAGCCAATTTCTGGATTATTGGACCATAAATAAATTTGTACAGGAAGTACTGTTGTAGGATCAAAAAAATTAGATGGTATATCAACAATAAATGCTATCATCCCAATCATAATTAATGGTGCTGTTTCGCCAAGGGCTCTTGCAACAGCTAAAATTGTACCAGTGAAAATACCTGGCATTGCAAGTGGTAATGTATGATGAAGAGCTACTTGCATCTTAGATGCTCCAAGTCCAAATGCAGCAGTTTTTATGCTATTTGGTATAGATTTTATGCTATTCCTAGTTGCAATCACAATTGTTGGTAGAACCATTAAAGAGAGTGTGAAGCCACCAACTAAAGCAGAAGATCGTGGCATATGAAAGAAGTTAATAAATATAGATAAACCCAGCAAACCAAATATAATTGAAGGAATAGCTGCTAAATTATTAATATTAATTTCTATAAAATCAGAAAATTTATTTTTTGGAGCAAATTCTTCTAAATATAATGAAAGTAAAACAGCAAGAGGAAATGAGGCTAATAAAAATATTATCATAGTAAAAATGCTTCCAATAAAAGCAGCCGCAATACCAGCAATTTCTGGTTCTGTGGAGTCACCTTTAGTAAATAACATTATGTTAAATTTCTTTTTGAAATCAGAAGGGGTAAAATATTTTTCATAAAGTAATTTATGTATATCTCCTAGGTTTTTGCTTTTTTTCTTAATATATTGATCAATTTTAGAAGATGCTTTTAGCCATATATAAACATTTTCTCCAATTTTATCTGGATTCTTCAAAACAAATTTTTTTATATCGAGATCAGCCCTCTTAGAAAAAAAATTTATAGCTCGCATTTTATCACGTCTATTATTTCTAATTTCTTGATAATTATTTGATATTGATTTTAGAAGAACAGCTCTATAACGAAATTTCTCAAGATAATCTCTATCATCATTCTTAATTAAATTTTTATCTAAATAAATAGGTGTTTTTACATATGTTACAACAAAAGCGCTATTTGCCTTATACAGAATATTTAATATTAAAAATAAAAGAAAGATACAAGAGATAATTATTGCTGATAAACCAATAATTTTAAGTAATTTTTCTCTAAAATGCCTTTTGGCAAGTTTTTTTTGATATTTATCTGATATAGAAAAATCCTTAAAGCTATATGACGAAATAATTTTTTCTTTACTCATATTTCTCTCTATATTTTTTAACAATTATTAAAGCTATTAAATTTAAAATTAAAGTAATAGTAAATAAAGTAATACCTAATGCAAATGCTGCCAATGTTTTGCTACTATCAAATTCTTGATCTCCAACTAATAATGTAACAATTTGTGCGGTAGCTGTCGTAACCGAGTCTAAAGGATTAATTGTCATATTAGCATTTAATCCTGCTGCCATAGTTACTATCATTGTTTCTCCAATAGCTCTAGATATGGCAAGTAATATCGCCCCTGAAATGCCTGGAATTGCCGCAGGTATAACTACTTTAGTTATCATTTCAGATTTTGTTGATCCCAAACCAAGTGAAGCATTTCTTAATTGCTCAGGTACAGAATGAATAACATCATCTGATAGTGATAGAACAAAAGGTATGATCATTATTCCCATTACTAAGCCAGCTGCAAGAGCACTTTCAGCTTCAATAGAGATGCCAAGTTTTTCTAAAAATAATTTTAAAAAAGGAGCAACTGTAAAAGCTGCAAAATAACCATAAACAACAGTAGGTATTCCAGCTAGAATTTCTAAAATAGGCTTAATATAAGCTCTAAATTTTTTACTAGCATATTCTGTCAAAAATATGGCAGAAAATATACCAAAAGGTACCGCTACAATAATTGCTATGAAAGTAATTAGAAAGGTACCTAAAAAAACAGCTATTGCACCAAAGCTATTAGTTGCATCACCACCATGGGAGGCATCTTGTGGATTCCATTTGGTTCCGAAAAGAAAATTTGTTAGAGGTATTTCAGCAAAAAAACGTAATGCTTCAATCAATATTGAGAGTACAATTAAAACTGTTATGGAAATTGAAATGAAAGAAATTATTTTTAACAATAATAAAAATAATTTTTCAATATGTTTTCTAGGATGGAAATTTTTAGGTAAGTTTTTTAACAAAAAGACATTGCAAAATAAGGTAATGATCAAAGCTACAATAACAAAAGTCTCTACTGAAGAAACTTTAAAAAAATAAAATATCATGAGAATTAAAGACATGGTAAATAATAACCAGCTAGTTATACAAAGACCATAATAGTTCGGAGTTGCTTTAACTAAATCGCGATTAATAATATATTTCTTCCTAAAATAACTTTTTGAAAAGAAATATGTAAAGCAGGAAAATGCAATAAGTAAACAAAAATAAAACACTAGTTAACCTTATGTTATCAAAACTAATTAGAATAATATATTTAATTGTAAATATTTGATTTTATTTTTATTTATATATTAATTTTCCTAAATTCAGAAATTTTAAGATCCTTAATTTCATAATTAGAATATTTTACTCTTATTAACCTATTTACTTGATAGCCAAAAAACTCTAAAGTTTTTCTAATTTCTCTGTTTTTGCCTTCAGTAAGAGTAACTTCCAGCCATGAATTAGTGCCCTTTCGAATTACTTTTACTATAATTGGACGATATATAATATTTTCAATTTTTACTCCTTTTGCTAATTTATTTATATGATCCTTTAAAATTTGACCATAAATTCTTACTTTATAAACTCTTTTAAAATTATTTTCTGGTAATTCATATTTTCTTTTTAATTCTCCATCATTTGTAAGTAATAATAATCCTTCGCTATTATAATCAAGCCTTCCAATTGAATGAAAATTAGCAAGTTTTTCTGGTAATAAAGAAAAAATAGTTTTTCTATTTTGAGGGTCAGAATGAGAGTTGATATAACCTTTTGGCTTATAGAATATATATAATTCGGCTTTAGTAGCCTCTAATATTTTTCCATTAAAGCTAACTTTATCTCTCGGAGATATTTGAGTCGCTAAATTAGTAACAATTTCACCATTAATTTTTATTTTTCTAGAGTTTATTAATTGGTCAGCCTGGCGTCTAGAACATATTCCGCATTTGGCAATAAATTTATTTAGGCGCATTGCAACTATCAATAAAAGCTTCAAATAATTTATAGTCTAACTGATTTATAAGATATTCTGGGTGCCATTGTACACCAATCATAAAAGGATAAAATTTATGCTCAATTGCTTCAATAACATTATCATCTGCTTTTGCAGAAATAATAAGATCATGACCTAAATTAAGAATTGATTGATGATGAGAGCTATTGACACCAACAGTTTTTTTATTCCCAGAAATTTGATATAGTAATGAGTTTCTTTCAAGATAAATTTGATGTGCTACTTCATTATATGGCTTTTTTTCATGTTCAAGATTACTGTCGAAATTTTCATTAATATCCTGAAATAAACTACCTCCAAAAACTACATTTAATAATTGCATACCTCCACAGATGCCCAATATGGGTTTTTTTTGTTTTATTATTTCCTTAGTGATTTTCCATTCAAATTTTGTACGTAATTTATTAAATTTTACAGTTTCATGAATTTTAAGATCTCCATATAATATAGGAGGAATATCATTTTCACCACCTGTTAATATTAATCCATCAATAAGTTGGGCATAATTATCAATATCATTAATTGAAAAGGGAATAATTATTGCTGTTGCATCAAGTTTATTTAATATTTCAACATAATTAGTACGTAAAGCATAATATGGATGATTTGAATATCCATTTTTTTCAGAATAATCTGCAATTAGTCCAATAATAGTTTTTGGCATTTATTTAGGCTGTACTTATATAATTTTTTTATTATTATATATGGTTTTTAAATATTTTCTAGAGCTAAAAGTAATATTTGCATATTCTAAAATTCAATAAATATGAGTAGTAATTTACAATTTCCCATAAAAATTGGCTCAAGAACAAGTGAGCTAGCTATAGCACAAGCAAATCAAGTAAAAAATAAATTATTAGAGTCACTTCCTGATATTAAAGCTTCTGATATTGAAATAATTACCATGCAGACTACAGGAGATAAATTACTGGATAAAGATTTAAGCTTATTTGGTGGAAAAAGTGTGTTCACAAAAGAAATTGAGGAAGCATTACTTGCAAAAAAAATAGATATTGCTGTGCATTCTATGAAAGATGTACCAGCAATATTGCCTAAAACACTTTTTATTAAAGCAATAGTTGAAAGAGAAGAAGCGACTGATGCTTTTATTTCAAATAAATATAAAAATTTACTTCATTTACCTAAAAATGCAGTAATTGGTACTTCCTCAATTAGACGTAAAGCTATTTTATTATATTTAAGAAAAGATCTAAAAATAATTGATTTTAGAGGGAATATTAACACCAGATTAAGAAAGCTTAAAGAACAAGATATTGATGGAATAATTTTGGCTACATCTGGTTTGAAAAGAGTTGGTATAACCTCTGTAATTACTAAAAAAATACCAACTGACATGATGGTTCCTGCCATGGGTCAGGGTGCAGTAGGGGTAGAATGTAGAGAAGATGATTATGCAATACATAAAATTTTAGAAAAAATTAATCACAAAAAATCCGAATTTTGTGTATCTTTAGAAAGAGAATTTATGCTGCAAATTGATGGAAGCTGTCAAACACCAATAGGCTGTTTTGCTAAATTTGTAGGATCTGATATTCAAATAAAAGCAACTATTATCCATCCAGATGGCACAAAAAAAATAGATAAAAATATTATTGTATCAAGAGAAGATGCCTTTGAAAATATTAACCTCATTGTAGAAGAATTTAAAGATAAAGGGGCAGATATAATAGAATATATAAAAAAACACAGTAATGTATAATATTTGTTGTTTTAGGCATAATAATGCTTCTCCTGACATAGGTAATAAATTAGCAAAGCAGCAAATAAATTTTTTTGATTATAAAATAGCTAATATTCACTATAATAACTCATTAGATTTTAAATATTTAGAAAGTTTTTCTAAAATTATTCTTACAAGTAGAAATACAATTAGAAAAGAAGATATAGAACATTGGCAAAAATTAAATCTAAAAACAGAATTTATAATTATAGGTAAAAATTTTGCTTCTTATCTTAAAGAAAATAACATCAAAAATATTCAGATATTTAATTCAGTTAGAGATATTACTGCAATAATTAATGCAACAGATAGTTACCTATATATTAGGGGAGAAAATATCAGTTATGATTTAGCATTCTCTCATCCGCATATAAAAGAAATATTATTTTATAGGCTGGAGTTTAATCATATTAATAAAAATGATATCTTAAATTTCTTTATAAAAAATGATATTAATCAAATTTTATTTTTAAGTATAGAAACCGCTAAATTTATTACAGAAAAAATTAGCAAAACAGAATTGCAGAAATTTGAAATAATTTGCCTAAGTAATAGAATAGCAAAATATTTTGCTGATTTTCATGATAATATTCTTTATCCTAAAGAGCCTGAAGTTGATTTATTAACAAATTTAATTCTAAAAAAATAAATGTTTGGTATCTCATTCTTTGAATTATTAATAGTTATTTTAGTGGCAATAATAATCATTAACCCAAATGATTATCATAAATGCTTTAATTTCTTAAATAAACTTTATAAAGAATTAAAAAAAGCCTATTTATCAGCATTAGATGAGTTTGAAAAATTAAAACAAGAATCAGGTTTTTCTTCTGAAACCAAAAAAATAAAAAGAGATATTGAAAATTTAGATGATGATTTAAAAAAAATTATAGGTGATGATGGCAAGCAATATGATGCTTACGATGTTAAGAAAATAATTAAAGAAAATGAAAAATAATTTTTTAAATCATATTAAGGAATTAAGAAATAGAATAATTTTAATATTTATATTTTTTATTATTTCTTTTATTTCTTCCTATCATTTTATAGAAGAAATCTATGATTTTATTTTATTACCACTTAGTAATTTAACTAATATTAATGAATCAAAAAGAATAATTTACACTAATTTAACAGAAGCTTTTACTTCATATATCAGGCTTAGCTTTACTTTTACCATCCTAATTTTGTTTCCATATATTATCTGGCATATTTACCGTTTTATCGCTCCTGCCTTATATAAAAAGGAAAAGAAAATATTTAATATAATTCTAATTTCTTCACCAATTTTATTTTATTTAGGGTGTGCATTTGCTTATAAAATTGCTCTACCATTAGCTTTTGACTTCTTTCTGGGATTTGAAAATCAAGCCAGTAATTTACCATTAATATTAGAAGCTAAAATAAGCGAATATTTAAAACTTAGCCAAAAAATCATAATAGCATTTGGTCTTGTATTTCAATTGCCAGTAATTGTAATATTATTAATTAAGTCAGATATTATTTCATTAGAGAATTTAAAAAAAAACAGGAAATACGCAATATTAATATTTTTTATATTAGGGGCAATCATAACACCTCCAGATATAATTTCTCAAATAGCTATTGCAATACCTATGCTCATATTATATGAGTTAACATTAATAATTGCCAAAAAACTATAATATATTACAAAATGCATGATATAAATAAAATTAGAGAAAACCCCATAGAATTTGATAAAGAATTAGCCAGAAGAGGGGAAAAGAAACTAGCAGAAGAAATAATTGCTCTTGATAATCTGGTAAGAAAAGAAAAAACTAATTTACAAAATTTATTATCAGAAAAAAATAATATAGCTAAAGAAATAGGTTTTGTTAAATCTAAAAATCAAGATGCTTCAAGCCTATTTAAAAAAGCAGATGCCATAAAAAAAGAAATTGCCCAATTAGAAAATAATCAAAATCAAGCAAAGCTTAATGAAATATTAGCATCAATTCCAAATTTATTATCTTCTGATGTTCCAAATGGTGAAAGTGAAAAAGAGAATATATTAATTCGTGAATTTGGTAATATTCCAAATTTTAATTTTAGCCCAAAACAACATTTTGAATTTGATGATGATTTAATGAATTTTAGTGATGCTGCTAAAATTAGTGGAGCTAGATTTGTTATTTTAAAAGAGAATTTAGCCAAGTTAGAGAGAGCTCTAGCAAATTTTATGCTAGATATTTTAACTGAAAAATTTGGTTTCACAGAAATTTCAGTTCCATTATTAGTAAATGATAAAACAATGTTTGGTACAGGCCAATTACCTAAATTTGCAGAAGACGCTTTCAAGACTGAAGATGGGAAGTGGTTAATTTCAACTTCTGAAATTGCTTTAACAAATATAGCACAAGATAAAATCCTAAAACAAGAAGAGCTACCAAAAAGATATGTAGCATATACTCCTTGCTTTAGAAAAGAAGCAGGTTCTGCAGGAAAAGACACTAGGGGTATGATCCGTTTGCATCAATTTAACAAAGTTGAAATGGTTTGCTTAACAAAAGAAAGTGAATCTGATAATGAGCATGAAAAAATAACAGCCATAGCAGAAGAGATTTTAAAACAATTAGAGTTACCTTATAGAGTTATGCTTTTATGTAGTAAAGATACTGGTTTTAGTGCTAAAAAAACATATGATTTAGAAGTATGGTTACCTGGACAAAATTGTTACAGAGAAATTTCAAGCTGCTCAAATTGCGGTGATTTTCAAGCTAGAAGAATGAAAGCAAGAATTAAAAATAAAGAAGGAAAAAATAGCTATATTCACAGCTTAAATGGTTCAGCTCTTGCAGTTGGTAGAACATTAGTTGCAATTCTAGAAAATTATCAAAATGAAGATGGTTCAATTACTATACCTAAAGTTTTAAAACCATATATGAATAATAAAAATAAAATCCTAGCTTAAAATAATAAGTTCATCCTTTTTTAAATAAATTTTAAAAATAACATTTTTCATTAAATCGGCATTTTTCAAGCTAATTTGATCATTACAATTATTATTATTTGCATAATTCACAACAAAATCAGATTTTAAACAAATATTTTGTAATTCATTATTGGTTATGTTCTTTAAAATTAAGGCTATTTTATGTTTGTTCTTTTCATAAACACAATAATTACCATGACATTTTAGATTTTTATCATAATAATTAGCAATATTTATGGAGCTTAAATTTCTAAAGTAATTTTGGGCTTTTTTTATAATATATTTATTTTTGATAAAGTCTGGATAAAAGTAATTATTGTCAGATCTTGCAATAAATAATTTATTGTAACTTACAGTTAAATCTGGTTTTGGATCATAAATATAAGGGAAAAAATAAGAAGAAAAATATAAAGTAATTACTATGTAAAATCTTTTTTTATCTTTAAAAACTAATAAAATTAATAAAGCAATGAAGGCAAATATCAATGAATAGCCATTAAAATATAAATTTATTAAACTCACATTAAAAAATTCATTAAAAAATTTTGCTAAATAAATAAAATTATTAAGAAAAAATTCATAAATGAAAAATAAATTTAGTTTATCATTTACTAGAACTAAAATAAAGCATAAAAAGCCAAGAGGAACAATTATAAATGAAGCTATTGGTAACAAAAATAAATTAGCCAAAGGTGCTGTTATTGATGCATTATTAAAATGATAACAAATAAAAGGAAGGGTGGCTAAGGTTATCAAAATAGATGAATAAAGAATTTTTAAAAAATAATTATTCTTACTGCCATGTTGGTAATATAATGCAATAATTAGAGTAGCTACAAAAGATAATTGAAAAGCAGGTGAAAAAATATTATCAGGGTTATTAAATGCTATAAAAATTGCAGATATTAAAATGATCTTGGCAAAATCAATTTTTATTTCAAGTAATATGCCTATTACAAAAAATAAAATAAATAATAATGCTCTTTGACCAGAAATAGGAAAATTGGCAATTGCTAAAAAGGCAAAACTTGTCAAAAGCGATAAAATTGCAGCAATTTTTTTGCCATTATAATTTAAAGATATTTTTGGTATTAAGCCAATTAATCTTCTAAAAAATAAAAAAGACATAAAAGCAACGCCTCCAATATGAAGTCCAGAAATTGCTAAAATATGAGAAATTCCAATATTAAAAAAAATTTCTTTTATTTCTTTTGGGATATATATTTTTGATCCAGTGATCAAAGCATAGGCTAGATAATGTTTAGTATATTTTTGTACTGTTATTAAAGATTTTTCATGAAAAAAATTTTTTGGATATTTTTCTTTATTGATTATTTGTACATCCTTTATTGGTGAAAGAATTTTGTAACATTTATCTCTAAAACAAATATTTGGCTTGATATATCCAGTGACCTTTATAAAATTTGAATTTTGATATTTTTGTTCTCTATCAAATAAAATAAGTTTTTCATAATCATTTTTATCTTCTTTAACTGTTAAATATGTATTATTTCTAGAAATAACTTGAAAGTTTCCTTCAATTTTTTGATAGGAATAATATTTAATTTCAGCAATAGCACTGTTAAATGGCCATATCATAAAAAACACACACAATATAAATTTCATTTAGTTAATGTTGGTACCATTTTTGATTAGCATTATCAGTACAATCTCTTACATAAACCTGCTGGTCATCACCCATATCTGTAAGGCATTGGTAATTTCCCTCACTATTATAGGTTCCAAGACGGTTCTTATAATCATAATACCATTTTTGATGATCATAATGGCCGTCAGATGTTGAATGACAATGATATGCATTTACATCTCCATCAGGGTCATTAGTACCTAAATCCATACATAAATTAGATTCAGCATCCTTAATTTGGTTTGTGCCATGTCTATAAAATTGCCTATTATTACGAGTTGCGCACTCATAAGCTTTTATAGGTGCATTATTATAACCACCCGACCAATCCAAGCAATGACCAATGCCACTCCTAAGCCTACTAGTTGAATCACCTTCTAGTTTAAATAATTTGCATCCTTCATTATATATATCACCATCCCAAAATCCTCCATTTTCAGCTCTAATTATACCATTATCACAGTAGAAATTTATATGGTATTGTTCATCACTACTTAGCACAGGAGATTCATCATTTAAATCATTTCTATCTTTACAATATTCTTTATGACCTTCATAAGGTAGCAAAATTGGTGGTCCATTTATCCTAATCGATTTTACCCAATCACTAGCTCTATAGTCATAATTTGATGCGTTACATGTTCTATAACAATATATAGGATTAGCTGATAAATTACCATCATTACAACTTATAATAACTTTTGATGAGGAACTATAGGGGCCTACTCCGTCAAAATTATCGCAACTAGCATTGGCTATTTGTCCTGAATGCATACCACCAGCTGTTACAAAATTTTCTACATTATCAACAGATAAGTGAGTGGTTTGTGGAAGGCTATCATATTGTGGAATAGTTATTTGAGCCTTACCAAAGCATTTTCTTGCACAACCATTTGTTACTGTTCTAATTTCAAAATCTGACTGAGTACTTCCCCTGGATTTTGATGTGTTTCCTATATTTTGACATTTTACTTTATAAGTACCACTTAGAGGTATTCCCCCTGTCGCTGCAAAATTGCTACAATTATATGTTGCCTCAGTCTCAGAGTTAATATTTGATGGCATATTATATTTATATGTTTTTCCTCCTATGCTTAAAGATAATTCTGTAGCTGGACACTGAATTCTTTGACAATTATCTGTTACCCTTGTGACATTATTAAGCCATCCAGAATTACTTGCTAAGCATGTATCTTGAGCAGTAATAGTACCAGTATATTTAAAGTCACAATATGTTGTTGCTTCATGTATTTGGTTGACATTAGAATCTTGATTTCCTTCTTCTGTAAAATCTGCTGTAGCAGCAACAAAATGAAAACGTTGATTATTATGATCATCGTCACCATTTATACCATGAAAATGGTAACTTCCATCAGATGCATATCTTAATTTCTGTGTGCTATAATAAGCAGAACATCCAGGTACACAATGTCCTTCTAAATAATGCCAATTTCCATATTGATCACATCGTGATTTTGGAATAACAATCGTTTCACCTCCAATTGGACATGAACCAGAAACTTCCTCAGTATAAGGCAATGTCTCAGGCATTATAGAAAAATTTGCTACACCATCAACTATACTATTTGATGTTGTGGCCAGACAATTTTTAAAAATATGACAGCCATTTGAAAAAGGTGTTTTTTCTCCCCATTCATCACATGATTCATAACATGATTTAATGTCTAAATAAAGTTCATTATTATTAAAACAATTGCATTTTTCATAATCCTTTAGACTATAATATAAACATAATTGTTGGTTATTTGCTGCATAATTTACTGTATTTTCCATTTCAATTTTTAAATCATGGTAATAATCAAATTTTTTGTAAACTATAACAGATTCTGTATCTATACCAGTGGTTTTATTTTTTGGTTTGGAAGGGGAGCTATGATTTGCATCAATTGTATTTTCTGCCTGTAATGTAGGCGATATCAAAGAAAATATATTATTATTTACACTATCTAATGAGCCATCCCAAAAATTATGACGATCTTTTAATATTTTAGCATCTACAGAAAAATTATAACCAAATAAATTAACATTACTATTTAAATTACCATCAATAAATTCATTGCTTGCGTCAATCTTTTTTGGATCACGATAAGTTATTTTTATATTATAAATAGGGTTTATTGCACTAAAATCATTAAAACTACCACTATTATATTCGTAATTTTCTTTAATTAAATCATATGATAAACTTAATATTTTGCTTGGAGGAGAAATACATAAATTATGTCCTAATTCATCTGAATCATCACCTAATGGTTTATCATATGTAAAATATTTTGAATAGTAATCACCATAATGAATTCTATTTTTGTAGTCATCCTTGTAATGATTAAAAATTTTATTTTCATAATTGAGCAAAAAAGGAATTTGTTTTAAAGGATATTCTTTTAAATTTACATTATATTTCTCATCATTAGGAGGAAAGGCAAGTTGAGAGACATCTGGATGATTATTCAGTTGAGTATAATAAGAAATTTGACTAAGCTCTGATACGGAATCATATTTTTTATTCATTAAATTATGAAGACAAATATGATTATAATATTCATCTTTCAGAATAGATGTATCATTATGTAAAATACAGTTATCGCTATATTTTTTTGTTTTAATTTCTGCTTGTGAGTCCGTTATTACATTTAATGGATTTTTAGTCGTCATTGTAGATTGAGGGTAATAATATTGACAATATTTATTACCTTTAGTGATATTCATTTCATGCTTTATAGTCATTAACTCAGGTCTAAGAACAATGCCCCCATCTTTGTTCTTGAGTGATTCTTTATAGATCATATCAACTCCTTGTAAGCTATTTTCAACTTCAGATTTACTATATAAATCAAAAACTGAAGCACTGCTATTATTACCTTTTTCAACTAGTCTTACAGCCATTTTCGGGTTATCATAGGTTGAGTTTATTCCAAGACCAGATAACATTATAGATGAGTTAGCTTGAAGAATGTCAAAATCAATAACTTTATAACATTTTTCTGAAGCTGCCAGTTCTTTTAAGAATTTATTTTTTGCATTATCGCGCAATATTTTATTTGGAGTCATTAGATAAGATTCTAAATCATGCTTACCTTTTCTTACATCTGACAATGAATCAATAGAGCAATAATGTTTGCCCTCATCTATATATGCATAACACATATATAGACATAGCTCAGGAGATAGATTTACATTCTGGTTATTTTCTATTTGAGCATAAAATTGTAAATTATAATAATTCTTATATGGAATATTAATAATTTTATTTAATTTGATATCTTGTGTGAAACCGTCATCTTTACCTTCATCAATTTTGATTATAACGCCAGGATTTAAAAAGCTATTTTCAGTACCAGAAATTATATCCCAACTAATATAGGGTTCTTTTGGAAGGCTATATATGTTACCAGAATTAATAGTAAATTTTTCTGGAAAAAATGGTTCAGAAATTGGTGGTGGTAGTCTAATTCCATTATTAGCAATAGGAAATTCTGTATTTTGATATTTTATGGGCGCTTTACTTTCTATATCTTCATATTTTTTTACAAATAAAGAAGAAATATACGGATTGTTATAACATTTTACTCCAACATCCTTATGATAGAGATAATGTGAATCTCCCATATTAAATAATGATTTTAAATCATCAAAACTCTTATCAGATAGTTCAGGGAGTTCTGATGGATTATCCGTAAATATTGCAGAGCTCCATTGAGACCATGATACAGAATCGCTTCCTCCTTGATTTTCAAAATCTATCTTATCGTTAAAACCGCAATATTCTATGGATTTCCACCAAGGATGATTAAATGGGGTGTCAATTGGTATTATATCGCTTCCAGATGCTAATAACTGTTGATAAAAAACAGATTGAGTAACATTGATATTAGCAAATGAAGGATCATATATATCAAAATATTCATTATGAGAACTTGTACTAGAAACATTCATCACAAAATGTACAGCATCAAGTTTATCTCTTTGTGAAATATAAAATCTAATAATTTTATCAACCACACCTAATTCATCATTTTTAACATGTTCAAGCCTTGGCAATATTGCATAATAATCTGATGGTCCAATATATGCAGGCTTACTTGCATAAATATTTATAAATTTATCATAAACATTTGATCCGTCTATAAGTTTATTTTGAGGCATTTTATAGTCAAACCTAATATCTTTAATAACTTTTTCAGTAATATATCCATGTGCATCATCTTGCGTACATTCCACAACAGTTACAATTGCCCCTCCTAATAAAGCCCCAATCGAACCTATCGGACCTGCTATAGCAGTAGCGGCTCCTGCACCTGCAACTGTTGTTGTTGCTGTTACTAGGGCAATAGACTCGCAATTTACTGGCCTAATATCATATTTTCCACATGAATTATCATGACCAAAATCCTCATAATGCAAGGTAACTTTAGCGTCAAAAGAAAAAAAGTTTTTTTCATTTGATAAAATGCTCATAATGTTTATGGGATAATAACAGTAATAATCCTTATCATCAGAGCCAATAATTCTGGGGCATTTCTGGCATCCACCGCTAGGACAAGTACAATTTCCATTTTCATCAATTATAGCATCTGTTGGATAACACGTGCTTTCAATATAAAATGTTTCATCACACCGATAAGCGATATTTACGTCAGCTGCAAAAGATAAGTTACTAAAAAACAGTCCTAAAAATATTAGTAAAAATAATTTATTCACAAAATTTAGTTACATCATAAAGACGAGTCAGTTTCTGAACTCATTAAAACTTCTTTTCTTTCACGGGCTTCTTGTGCTGCAACAGTTAAATTTGCAACTGGTCTAGCTTCTAATCTTTTTAAACCAATTTCTTCTCCAGTTTCATCGCAATATCCATATGTTCTATTTTCAATTTTTCCCAGGGCAGAGTCTATTTTAGAAATAAGTTTTAAATATCTTTCTCTTGTACGTAATTCAATATTAGTATCACTTTCAGAAGATGCTCTATCTGTATCATCAGGTTCTTGCATATGTTTTGACTTTAAAGATTCAAGTGTATTTCCTGATTCTATAATTAATTGTTTACGCCACTCTAAAAGTTTGATTTGAAAATATTTGTAATGTTCATCGCACATATATTCCTCATTTTCTGAGGGTGTATAATCATCTGTAATATTTATGTCATCAAGCCATGATTTATTGTCATCACCGGTTAAAAAATTTTGATTATTTTTTAAAATTTCTGTATTAACCATTAAAACCTCCAAATTAATTATATTTCTTTAATTATAATATAAATTACTTCTGAACTCAACTTATTTATAGGATTTTTTTACAAGAATTTTCTATTTTAAATTCAAGCTCTCTCATAAAAGAATCTTTAATATCTATATTTTCAATTTGAGGTAGAAATATTACTTTTATTTTGCCCGGATATTTATAAAAAGAACCTTTTGACCAATATTTTCCAGAATTTAAAGCAACTGGTATAATAGGGCAAAATCCAGATTTAGCAATAGTGAAAATACCAGATTTGTAACTTACTTTTTGTTTGAAAGCGGTTCTAGTGCCTTCAGGGAAAATAACAAGGTTTCTTTTGTCACTTTTGACTATTTTTTCAGCTTTTGATGAAATTTTACTTAATGCTCTTCTTCCTTTGTTCCTGTCAATATAGAGCATACCCATCATCATTAAATATTGACCAAATAATGGTATAAATAAAAGTTCTTTTTTTAAAATATATGCAGGATTATAAAAATATTTCAGAAAAAAAACAGTATCCCAAGTTGATTGATGCTTCGATGCAATAACAAAATTTTTTAAGCCTTTTATATTTTCAAGACCAGATATTTCATATTTTATATTACATACAACTTGTAGCAAAAAAATAATTGCTGTACTCCAAATATAACCTGTGAAAATAGCTACCCTACGACTAAATATTGCTAATGGTAGGAATGATAGGGATAATAAAAAAGTTACTATAATAAATAATATATTAAAAATTAATGACCTTAAAAACAATCTGAAATTATTTTTATTTTTTTTGAGATTTTTCATATTTTCTTAATAATTTTACATTTTTATTGTGTCCTGCATAACTATCTGAAAATCTATGTGAGCCTTGACCATCTGAAACAAAATAGAGATCCTTTGTTTCCTTTGGGTTGGCAGTAGCTAGAATTGAGCTTTTGCTAGGATTGCAAATAGGGGTCGGAGGCAAGCCATTTACATAATAGGTATTATAAAATGATTTAATAGCTAAATCTCTTTTTGATAATGGTCTTGAAAATTTATACTTACCCTTTGTAATAGCATAGATTGTGGTAGGGCATGATTGTAATTTCATGTTTTTTTTTATTCTATTAAGAAATATACCTGCAATATGATCTTTTTCAGAGTTTAGTGCTGATTCTTTCTCTACAATAGAAGCTAAGATTAATAGCTCTTCTTTTGATTTGATAGCTATAGTTTTATCTCTATTTTCCCATATTTTATCTAGAAATAAAATCATATCAGATTGCATTTTTTTTAATAAATTATTCCTATCATAACCTTTTTTATAAGAGTAGGTCTCTGGTAATAATGACCCTTCTTTAGGAGTGTAGTTAATATTACCTGACAGATATTTATTTTTATTTAAATCATTTATGACATTAGTTACAGTTTCTCCTTCTATTACTGTGAATTTTCTTAGATATATATCACCTATTACTATCTTTTTTAAGATAGAATAATAATTATGAGAGCTATTAAATTGATATTCACCTGCTTTAAAAAATAAGTTGCTATTGAAAAAATGTATAAATCTAAATATATTTTTATCTATATATTTATTTACTGTTATATTATTGATGTGCAAATTATTAAAAACTTTATATGAGCTATCGCCTTCAGATACCTCAAACAGTAGGTCATGATTTAGAGGTTTAAAATAAAAGAGAAAATATGAAATCAATAAAAATTTTAGCGCAATAAATAGAGCTAAAATTAAGATTAATTTTTTCATTATATCTTTTTAAATATCACAGAGGCATTTGTTCCGCCAAAACCAAAGGAGTTTGATAAACATATATCAGTTTTTTCTTCCTGAGGAATATTAGGTATAAGATTTATGCCGTGATTATCAATAGAGTTTTTTAAATTTAGAGTCGCAGGTCTTATATTATTATTAAGTGACATAATTGAAAAAATTGCTTCAACGCTTCCAGCTGCGCCCAATAGGTGCCCTATAGAAGATTTGGTCGAAGACATAGAAAATTTACTCGATCTTTTTTTAAAGAATCTTGCTATTGTTTCAAGTTCGGCTTTATCGCCAACAGGAGTTGATGTTCCATGCGCGTTTACATAATCAATTTGATCAGTATTAAGAGATGCGTCTTTCATGGCTGCTTGCATTGCCCTTGTTGCTCCGAGACCTTCTGGATGAGGTGAGGTAATGTGATATGCATCACCTGACATACCATATCCTACTATTTCTGCATATATTTTAGCTCCTCTTTTTTTAGCTCTTTCATATTCCTCTAAAACTAATATTCCGGCTCCTTCACCCATGACAAATCCATCTCTATCTTCATCCCATGGCCTTGAACCTTGCTCTGGATTATCATTAAAATTTGTTGATAAAGCTCTAGCTGCCGCAAATCCTGCTATTCCAATTTTACTTATTGCAGATTCCGCTCCACCACTAATCATAACATCTGCATCGCCATATTTAATCATTCTAAAAGCATCTCCTATTGCATGTGTTCCTGTGGCGCAGGCTGTAACAGGTGAATGATTAGGTCCTAAAAAGCCATATTTCATAGAGACATGACCTGAGGCTAAGTTTATTAAGCTGCTAGGAATAAAAAATGGACTTACTCTTTTTGCACCTTTTTCCTTAAGTTGAACAGAGTTATTGTAGATTTGTTCCAACCCACCTATACCAGAACCAATTATAACTCCGGTGTTTAGAAGCGTATCTTCAGAGTTACCGATGTTAGAGTCATTAATTGCCTCATCCGCTGCTGCAATGGCGAATGCTATAAAGTCTGATATTTTTCTTTGCTCTTTTTTATCTAGGAATTTATCGATATTAAAAGAGTTGTTATCATCACCTTTAGGTACATTAGCTGCTATTTTAACATTTAAATCACTAACATCAAAATTTGTTATTTTATTCAAACCTGACTTGCAGCTAATAAGGCTTTCCCAGTTATGAGATAAGCCAGAACCAAAAGGTGAAACTATTCCTAATCCTGTTACAACAACTCTTCTCATTTTATTAATTATTGAGCTTCGATATGCTCAACAGCATCTTTAATTGTAATAATTTTTTCTGCTATTTCATCTGGGATTTCGCAATCAAATTCTTCTTCAAATGCCATAACTAATTCAACCTGATCAAGGCTGTCTGCTCCTAAATCATCAACAATGCTTGATGATTCGTTAATTTTTGCTTCTTCAACATTAAGCTTTTCAGCAACTACTTTTTTTACTCTTGATAATGTATCACTCATAAAACGTAACCTTTTAAAATATTATTTCCAATTTCTACTATACTATAATCAATTAAGAATAAAGAAAAATTTAAAATTTATTACTTAAAGCTAAATAAAATTATGCTAAGTATAGCCCTCCATTCACATGAATATTTTGTCCGGTTATATAGCCTGACTCCTTTGCTGCAAGGAATATAGCAGTGTTTGCAATATCATCGGCAGAGCCCATTTTTTGCAAAGGTATATTTTTTTTTATATTTTCAGTTTGTTCATCAGTTAATTTATTTGTCATGTCAGTGGCTATAAATCCGGGTGAAATAGCGTTGACAGTTATGCCTCTTGAAGCAACCTCAAGAGCAATAGATTTAGTCATTCCTATCATTCCTGCTTTTGCAGAGCAATAATTAGCCTGGCCTGGGTTTCCGCTGGATGCTACAACTGATGACATATTAATAATTCTGCCATATTTTTTTTTCATCATTCCTCTAATAGAGCCCTTAATGAGCTTAAAGGCTGAAGTAAGATTAATATTTATTACTTCATCCCA
This sequence comes from Rickettsiales bacterium, assembly GCA_965658435.1. Lineage (GTDB taxonomy): Bacteria > Pseudomonadota > Alphaproteobacteria > Rickettsiales > JABIRX01 > JADHLN01. Next base: position 23,158 of record CBFHSE010000005.1, read on the forward strand.
GGCATCATTACTCATTCTCATCAACAAACCATCCTTTGTTGTTCCGGCATTATTAACTAAAATATCAATATCTGAGCAATGTTCTTTGACTAAATTTTCAAGATCTACATCGTTAGCAAGATTTGCACAAAAATAATTACATTTACTACCTAGTTCATTAGCTGATGATTTAAGCGTTTCTATATTTGTGCCTACTATGGTTACTTCTGCGCCATTTGCTATAAATTTTTCTGCTATTTTTTTTCCTATCCCTCTAGATCCCCCTGTAATTAATGCTTTTTTATCTTCCAAACTAAACATTTAAACCTCAAATATTTTTGCCTAGCATTTAAATCTTATAGCTGTTAATTACAAGTTTAATTATTTATCTAACAAATTTTAATTAGAGAATTATGAATTTTTTTGCCTTTAAACTGTTTTTAGTATTATTGCTTCTTAATTTTTCTGCACATGCTAGAGATCTTAAAAAAGATGAAATTTTTAAGGTTAAGAATTATCTGGCAAATATTAATAATTTTCAGGCAGAATTTATTCAAATTAATAACGATAAATCCGTTAACAAAGGCAGTATTTTGTTTAAAAAACCAAAAAAATTTAGATTTGAATATTATGATCAACCAATAATTATTGTTTCAAATGGTAAATATATTACTTATTATGACAAAGAGTTGGAGCAATCAAATTATCTAGATAATAATTACTTATCGCAAATTTTTTTAGGAGAAAATATTTTTTTTAACAAAAACACAGAGATTATTTCTGCTACATTGATTGATAATAAATATCAAATTACCGTTAAGTCATTATCCAAAGACTTTGATGATGAAGTTGTTTTATTTTTTAATAAACAAGATTCAAAGCTACTATCATTTACAATTAAAAAAGCTGATTTATCAGAGATTAGTTTGGTTTTAAATAATTTAAATATTAATCAAAAAGATTTGCCAAATAATTTATTTGAAATAAAAGATTCTCGTTTTAGATAGGTCTAACCATCTGAAATATAAGGAGTTTTATATATCAAGAAAAAAATCTAAAATAAATTAAAATTATTCAGTAGACATTAAAAAACGTTATTTTACTATACCTCAATATATTGTGTGAAGAGAGTGCAAATCCTACTATATTTTGTGGGTGCGGCAAATAATAATAAATTTAAATAGTAACAAAAATGAATAATATTAGAGAAGAGAATCTAGAAAATTACGAATTACCAATATCAAATTTGCAAATAAATAAAGCAAGAGATGAAAAACTTACAGATTTCGGAAAAGCTATCTTAAAAGATAGATATTTGCTACCTGATGAAGATTATCAAGAGTTATTTATGAGAGTTGCCAAATATTACGGTGATGATGATGCACATTCAGAAAGGATATATAACTATATGAGTAATTTATGGTTTATGCCAGCTACACCAATTTTAAGTAATGGAGGTACAGATAGAGGTTTACCTATATCTTGTTTTTTAAATGAGGTAGATGACTCGTTAGATGGCATAGTAGATTTATGGAATGAAAATGTTTGGCTGGCATCAAGAGGAGGAGGAATAGGTAGCTATTGGGGTAATATTAGATCAATAGGAGAGGGGGTTAACCAAAGTGGAAAAACATCTGGTATAATTCCTTTTATCAAAGTAATGGATTCTCAAACTTTGGCTATATCTCAAGGATCATTAAGAAGAGGAAGTGCCGCTGTATATTTGCAAATTGACCACCCAGAAATAGAAGAATTTGTAGATGTTAGAAGACCAACAGGTGGTGATCCTAATAGAAGAAGCTTAAATTTACATCATGGTGTTGCTATAACAGATAAATTTATGAAAGCAGTAGAAGATGATGCTGGTTGGGAATTAATAAGCCCTCACAATAAGCAAATAATTACTACAATTAAAGCTAGAGATTTATGGATAAGAATATTAACAGCTAGAATAGAAACAGGCGAACCTTATCTATTATTTATCGATAATGTTAATAAATCACTACCTAAGCACCATCAAAAATTAGGATTAAAGGTCAAAACATCCAATTTATGTTCTGAAATTACTTTACCAACAGGTAAGGATCATAAAAAGAAGCAAAGAACTGCAGTATGTTGTTTATCATCACTAAATCTAGAGAATTACGAGAAATGGAAAGATAATCCAAGATTTATTGAAGATGTTATGCGCTTTCTAGATAATGTATTGGAAGATTTTATCAAGAAATCTCCTGAATCAATGAAAAACGCTAAATATTCAGCCGGAAGAGAAAGAAGTATTGGTCTTGGAGTTATGGGTCTTCATTCATTTTTACAAAGCAAAATGATCCCTTTTGAATCAGCAATGTCTAAAGTTTGGAATAAAAAAATTTTTGAACATATCAAGAAAAAAACTGACGAGGCAAATGAAAAGATTGCAGAAGAAAAAGGTGCTTGTCCTGACGCAAAAGAGGTTGGAATAAAAAAACGTTTTTCAAATACTATGGCAATAGCTCCAACTGCTAGCATTTCAATTATTTGTGGTAATTCATCTCCTGGAATAGAGCCATATGCTGCAAATAGTTTTACTCAAAAAACACTAACAGGCTCATTTACAGTGCGTAATAAAAATCTTCAAGCTCTACTTACTGAAAAAGGTAAAAATAATGAAGAAACATGGTCTTCAATTTCTACTCATGAAGGTTCAGTTCAGCATTTAGATTTTCTTAATGAGCACGAAAAATTAGTTTTTAAAACAGCGCAAGAGATTGATCAAGCATGGTTAGTAGATTTATGCGCAGACAGAACGCCTTATATTTCTCAGGCCCAAAGTCTTAATATTTTTCTACCTGGAAATGTTCATAAAAAAATATTACATAAACTACATTTTGACGCTTGGAAAAAAGGCGTGAAATCTATGTATTATTGTCGTTCTACATCAATACAAAGAGCAGAAAAAATATCGCATCAAGTAGTAACTGATAACGATAATAACCATGATATAAAAAAGCCTGCTAATGATTCAATTCATAATCCTATAGAAACAAATAGCTCAGGCAATTACGAAGAATGCTTAGCATGTCAATAATTTAAACGAGGTAATAATGGCAACAACAACTTTATTAAAAGCAGCACCAGTATATAAACCATTTACATATCCTTGGGCTTATGATGCTTGGGAAATGCAACAAAAAATTCACTGGCTACCAGATGAAGTTCCTTTAGCAGATGATGTAAGGGATTGGAAAAAAAATCTTACTGAATCAGAAAGGCATTTGCTAACACAAATTTTCAGATTTTTTACCCAATCAGATATTGAGGTAAATAATTGCTATATGAAGCATTATTCTAGAGTTTTTCAACCAACTGAAATACAAATGATGTTAGCAGCATTCTCAAATATGGAAACAGTTCACATAGCTGCATATTCTCACTTGCTAGACACTATTGGGATGCCAGAAACTGAATATACGGCATTTTTGCAATATAAGGAAATGAAAGATAAATATGAATATCTTAACCAATTTAATGTTGATACTAAAGAGGATATTGCATTAACACTCGCTGTATTTGGAGGTTTTACTGAAGGATTGCAATTATTTGCTTCATTTGCAATTTTACTAAATTTTCCAAGATTCGGTAAAATGAAAGGTATGGGGCAAATAGTAACTTGGTCTGTAAGAGATGAATCATTACATTGCAATTCAATAATAAAATTATTTCATAGCTTTACTAAAGAAAACCCTGAAATATTAAATGGTGACCTAAAATCTAAAATCTATAATGCCTGCGCATCAATAGTACATCTTGAAGATGCATTTGTTGATCTTGCATTTGAGTTAGGGCCTGTAGATGGATTATCTGCAAGGCAAGTAAAGCAATATATCAGATATATTGCAGATAGAAGATTAATGCAGCTTGGTTTAAAAGAAATTTATATGACAGAAACTAATCCATTACCATGGTTAGATGAAATATTAAATGGAGTCGAGCATGCAAATTTCTTTGAAAACAGAGTTACTGAATATACTAAAGCAGCAACTATAGGTACTTGGGACGAAGCTTTTGCAGCATAAAAGATAAATAGTTTAGGATAATATTAGAATCTCTTTAATATTATCCTGCTATAGTTTGTGGCATTAATATATTTCTGGCTGGGCTGAAAATAAACTTACGTAAAATTTAACCTTTTGCTATTTATAAAAATATAGAAAATGCAATTTTCTTGAGAATTTATTACATTACTGTTATTATTTGCAGCTGAAATATATATTTATGTCTGAAAATCAAGTAATAACATTTGGTTGCCGTCTCAATATTTTTGAAAGTGAGATAATAAAAAATAATTTAGAGGCAAGTAATAAAAAAAATAGCTTAATATTTAATTCTTGTGCAGTAACTAGCGAAGCTGAAAGAAAATTGGGACAAGCTATTAGAAAATATCATAAAAAATTTCCTGACAAAGAAATTATCGTAACAGGTTGCGCGGCACAGTTACATCCAGAGAAATATATAAATATGCCTGAAGTATCTAAAGTAATTGGCAATAAAGAAAAAATAGATATTGCATCTTATCAAGATGATAAAAATATCCTGGTAAGTGATATAATGCAGCTAGAAGATACAGCAAGTCATTTAACAGCAGATTTTAACAATAAAGCAAGAGCATATTTAGAAATACAAAATGGTTGTAATCATCGTTGTACATTTTGCATTATTCCCTATGCAAGGGGTAATAATAGAAGCGTAGCTATTAAAAATATTATTTCTTCATGCCAAGCTATATTAGCAAAAAATATTAATGAAATTGTTTTAACAGGAGTTGATATAACTGACTATGGAGCAAATTTAACAGAAAACATAAATTTAGGAAAATTACTAAAAGAAATTTTTAAACAGTTACCAGAATTAAAAAGACTAAGATTATCCTCTCTTGATGTAGCTGAAATTGATGATGATTTAAAAGAATTAATAGTAACCGAAAAAAGGTTAATGCCACATTTTCATCTTTCCTTACAATCCGGAGATAATATGATTTTAAAAAGAATGAAAAGAAGGCACCAGATAGAAGATATAATAAAATTTTGTAATTTTGTAAGGGAATATAGACAAGATGCAGCAATAGGAGCAGATTTAATTGCAGGTTTTCCAACAGAAACAGAAGAAATGCATCAAAATACTAAAGAGCTAATAAAACAATTAGAGATATCTCATTTACATGTTTTTCCATATTCTGAAAGAGAGGGAACTCCAGCAGCAAAAATACCAGATGATAAACAAATAGATAAAAAAATTAGAAAGGAAAGAGCAAAAGAATTAATTGCAATTGGTAAAGATAACTTAGAAAATTATTCCAAAAAATTTATAGGAAAAAAAATATCTGCTATTGCAGAAAATCCAGGTTTTTTTAAAACTGATCACTATCTAAATATTAAAATATCTGGAAGTAATATAAAACAGGGGCAGATAAGAAAAATTCTGGTAACAAATTATAAAAATAATCAATTAATTGGTGAAATAGATGCTTAAATTTCTACAAAAACTATTTAAAAAATCAGCAAAAAAGCAGCTAACATTAACTAATAATAAAATATTAGATAAAAAATTAAAAAACTCTTTTAAAGGAAAATTTGATGCACATATTATAAACTCCCTAGAAGAATCACTTTTAAAAGCAGATATAGGGGTAAAAACAACATCTTATCTTCTAGATTCCTTGAAAGAAATAACAATCAAAAATCAAGATTTAGATTCATTAAAAACCTTTTTGCAAGAAAAATTAAGTAATGAATTAATAGGTGCTGAAAAAAATATAGAATTAACCAAAAAGCCATTGGTAATTCTTGCAAGTGGAGTAAATGGTAGTGGTAAAACTACATCTTTAGGAAAATTAGCTGCAATTTATGCTAAAAAAAATAAAAAAGTAATTATTGCGGCTGCTGACACATTTAGAGCAGCTGCAGTGGAGCAGATTAATATTTGGGCAAAAAAATCTAATGTTAGGATAATTGAAGCTAAAAATGAAAAATCTGATCCTGCAGCCCTTGCTTATCAAGCGGTTGAGGTAGCTATGCAAGAAAATTACGATTTAGTTTTAATAGACACTGCTGGCAGATTACAAAATAATAAAAATTTCATGGATCAATTAGAAAAAATAAATAGGGTAATTAAAAAATTAGACGAAACTGCACCGCATTTATCATTATTAGTTTTAGATGGTACTACAGGTCAAAATTCATTGAAGCAATTAGAAAAATTTAAAGAAGCAATTAATATAAATGGTTTAATCATCACCAAGTTAGATGGAACTGCTAAAGGTGGTTTTTTAGTTCCAGCTTATCAAGAGTTTAAAGTGCCAATTTATTATATTGGAGTTGGAGAAAAACTTGAGGATCTTAAGAAATTCAAAATAAAAGAATATATTGAGAGTTTGATATAATTTTATAGTTTATCTTGTCTTGCTAGATGATAATAATCATCATAAATATTAAGATTATTTTTATCAGGAAATGCCTTTACAGCTTCATCACTAGCTTGGTAATTATTTATTATAACATCTAGCCTCTCTTTTGCATGTTTGACCATAAAATTAATAAATTCAGAATCTAAAGCATCATATTTAATAGCTTCATTTATTTTGCCTTTAAGAATCCAATATTCAATAGATATATCATATTTACTATAGATCTTCTCTACTAATAAATAGGTCAGAATCATCTGTAGTGATAACCCAGATTTAATAGCTAGGTTAGTTGGTCTATTACCGGTTTTATAATCAATTATCTTAATTTTATTATCTGCATTAATTTCGAGCCTATCAATTTGTGATTTTATCTTTATATCTGAGCTTACTAAGTTATTTTCAATGTTATATTCAACTAATATTTGCTTTGCATTATAAGTTGCAGCTAAAAAATCTTTAGCAATATATTCAAATCTTTTTACCCAAGCCTCAATTAGTGATTTTCTTATTTTATGATCAGTTAATTTTTTACTAAAATATTCAATCATTTCAGAATAATCCATTTTATGTAATATAGCTAGCTCCAATATTTTATGGCAAATAATTCCAAATATCTGAGGCTCTGACTCCCTTGAAAAATGTTTTTCATAACTTAGATTTAAAATCTTATAAGCATAGATAGCATATGGATTGGATATTAGTTTCTCTAGCTGAGTTACTGAAAAATTATGCATTTTATATTTTCTATTAACATAAATTTCATAATTGTCTTGGGGTAAAGAATGAGCTATATTTGCATAATTTTCTCCAAGAAAATTCTTAATATTATTGCTAGAGATATGTTTGAATAAGTAATATATATTTTTTTCTTTATCTCCTCCTTTTATACTCCTAGTAAAGGTAATATTTTTTGAAGATAATTGCCTTAAAAAATCATTGGCAATTTGAGAATTTCTCAGATTTTTTATATCATAGAAATTTTCTTTTATAATAGGACTATTAAATATTTCATGAATATTTGCTTCCCAAAAATCTTGGTTCAGATCTGCAATAATTATATTATCAAAATTTTTTAATCTTAAATCTTTAGCTTTTGCAATAAGGATATCATTATCATTATAGAAGCTAATATTTGGTTTATTTACAAAAAACTTAATTAATTTAATCTTTTCTTCTTTAGATTTTTCCTTATCAATAATTTTGATATGTTTTAAGAAATTTGAATCTAATTTAGAAAATTCTGAAGATATTTCGCATAGGTAATCATAAATTTCTGTTATATTTTTAATATTAGTTGGAATATTACTATCATTAATAGCAAATAATCTAAATATTAAATCTTTAATGTAATTTTTTTCGCAATTATTAAAATATAAAGCTACAAATTTATAAAATTTATATTGAAGCTGCAAATAAGGATCTGAATGTCTCGCATAATCATGGTATTTTCCCAATTTAAATAATATTAATTTCTGTAATTCATTGTTATTAGTGACTATTATGGATTTATGCTCTGATGCATTAACTTTTCTAGCTATAATATCGGCTTCATCTTCGTAATTTTGACATTCTATATATTTAAATTGCGTTTTATATTGATCGGCATGGGTAAAAAATTTCACCTCATTTAGTTTAAGTTCTTTTATAAGATTTTTAATGGCGAAATTTGGATTAAAATTTGAGTTTTCATATCCAGAAAACTTATCATGATAGATAAATATACCGTTTTTTAATTGTAGAATTTTTTCTACAAATTTTTTAGTTGAATTATTAATTGCCGTAGTTCCAGCAAAAATAATATGTTTAAAATTTGCTAAAAATTCTAATTTTCTAGCTTTCAGATCTATTATAAGATTATTTTTTTCAATTATAGTTGTAATATTCTGATCTTGTTTTATTTCAGACCAATTTCTATGAAAAAAAATATAAAAATTAATTAATAATTTTTCATAATAAGAATAAAAAACATTTTTAATTATTTTTATAAATTGGTTTTCGCAGATATTAGACTCAATTAGCTCATGATAAAAACCAATAAAATCATTGCAAAATGCAGTTTTTACTATTTTTCTCTCGGAAGAAAAGCTAGTATTTATAACCCATTTATCATATAGATTCCAGATTAATAATTTAAAATCATTATCAGATATTTCATTGGCTTGATAATAAAAATCAGGGAATTTTGAAAAAGGATCATTAACAGCATCTTGTTCAAGCAAGGAAGTAACAAAAGGCATTTTGAAAGTTTGAGATGCATGTTTTGCAAGTGATTCTCTAAAAAATGCTATGTTAATTTTATTTGGTAATATTACTAAAACCTCATTGCCAAATTTATGAAAATCATTCTCCATAAAACCCTTGGCCAATAAATCAATAAATGAAGAATTAGCAGGTATTTTATAGCATTTACCCATTAATTTTTTTAGAAATCAAGATTGGCATAATTAAAAGATGGTTTGAAACCTACAATATTATCTTGTAAAATTTTAGTAAAGCTTGGTCTAGATTTAATTAACATATACCATTCTTTCACAACTGGATAATCATCCCATGAAACATGACCTAAATAATCTAAAACTGATAAATGAGATGCAGCAGAAAAATCAGCCAGACTTATTTTATTTCCTGCTAACCATTTTCTAGTATTTAAAAGATATTTAATATAATCCATGTGATAAGCAAGATTTATTTTAGAAGCTCTTAAATATGATAGGTTTGGACTTCCTTGGTTTTGATAATATTTTATAACTTTTTCATATAAAATATGTTTTGTTACTTCATTAAAAAATTTATTATCAAACCATAAATTAATTCTTTTTGACTCTGCCTTGGAATATGGATCGTCCCCAATAAGCTTAATACCACCATGACATTCTTCAAGAAATTCACATATAACGGTGCTATCACAAATTACACTATTGCTGCCATCATAACACAGTAAAACAGGAATTTGCCCAGTTGGATTAATAGCTAAAAAATTTTCTCTTTTTTCCCAAAAATTCTCAACAGCTACGTCAACATTAATATTTTTTTCCAATAAAAAAAGCCTAACTTTTCTTGAATATGGACATAATGGAAATTGATAAAGCTTGTATTTTATATTCATACTACTCCTTAATATTTCTCTAATAGTTTATATTAATAATAACTTGATAAAATATATATTATAATTTATCAAGCTACAAAATAATTAATTAAACTAATAATGGCAAAAATGGCAAAGAAAATTAAAAAAATAATATTGCCAGTAGGAGGTTTAGGAACAAGATTTCTTCCAGCTACAAAGTCAATGCCTAAAGAAATGCTTCCTGTTTTTAATAAGCCGCTCATTCAATATGCATTTGAGGAAGCTGTAAATGCTGGCATTGAAGAATTTATATTTATTACAGGAAGAAATAAAAACTCAATTAATAATCATTTTGATCATGCATATGAGTTACAAGAAGTTTTGTCACAAAAATCTAAAAATCAGGAGCTTGAAATTACCAAAGGATGGATACCTGAAGCAGGGCATATAGCTTTTATCAGGCAGCAACAGCCACTTGGTTTGGGGCATGCAATTTGGTGTGCTAGAAATTTCATAGGAGATGAACCTTTTGCAGTTATTCTTGCTGATGAATTATTAAAATTTTCTGATAACAGCTTTTTAAGCCAAATGATTGATAGCTACCATAAATATGACAAAAAAATAAATCTTACAGCTGTAACCAAAATAGCTAAAGAAGAAACTAATCGCTATGGTATTATAGATTACGAAATGGAAAATAATAATTTAAAAATTAATAATATGGTTGAAAAACCAGATCCAAGTAAGGCTCCGTCAAATTATGCCATGATTGGACGCTATATTTTGCAACCAGAGATTTTTAAATATTTAGCAACACACACTAAAGGCTCAGGTAATGAGATACAATTAACTGATGCTATGCATAAATTACTTTCTGAACAAGATTTCTATGCTTTAAATTATGAAGGTGAAAGATATGATTGTGGAAATCCTATTGGTTTCCTTGATGCAAATATTGCTTATGGGTTAGATAAATATCCCAATGAAGTAAAAGAAATTTTAAAAAAATATGTTCGTTAAAAAAAACATTGCAATTATTGGTAGTGGTTATGTAGGTCTTGTATCTGCATTATGTTTTGCTGATATGGGGCATAATGTAACAGCTATTGATAAAGATAGTGATAAAATTGCCAAACTTAACAAAGCTGTTTCTCCTATTTATGAGGCAGGACTTAAAAATTTACTCAACAAAAATTTAGCTAGTAAAAACATCAATTTTACAACTAATTTTGCCGAAGGTTTAAAAAATAAGGATGCTTGTTTTATTGCAGTAGGAACCCCTTATGATGAAAAAAAACAAACAAGTAATTTATCATATTTATTTTCTGCATTAGATGATATTTTAAATAATATCAGCAATGATATTGTGATAATTAACAAATCTACTGTACCTCTTGGTACGGCTGAGTTAATCAAGCAAAAAATAAAAGATTATAAAACAAAATATAAGATATATTTGGCATCTAATCCAGAATTTTTGAGTCAGGGAAGAGCTGTAAAAGATTTTCAATTTCCTATGCGAATAATTATTGGTGTTGAAGATGAGCTATCAGAAAAATTATTAAAAGATATTTACCAACCATTTATCAATGAATCATCTCCAATTATTTCAACAAATATTTCATCTGCAGAATTAATAAAATATGCATCTAATAGTTTCTTGGCATTAAAAGTGGCTTTTATTAATGAAATTGCGCAAATTGCTGCTAAAACAGGTGCAAATATTGAAGATATATCATATTCAATGGGGCTTGATGAGCGTATTGGAGATAAATTTTTAAAATCTGGCCCAGGCTATGGGGGCTCTTGTTTTCCTAAAGACACAATTTCTCTTGCGCATTCAGCCAAAGAATTATCACTGGATTTGCCGATAATAAAAAATATTAATCTTTCAAACAATGTAACTATTAAAAATATTACTGATAAGATAGACCTATTACTGAGGAAGAATAATCTGAATGATTTTTTAGTTATGGGGGCTGCATTTAAAGCGGGAACTGATGATATAAGGGATTCTCAGCCGCTTAAAATAATATCATATTTGCAAGAAAAAAGAAAAAATATAAATATTGAAATACATGATCCTTTTGCTTTAAAACATGTTACAGAAAATATTAGCTTAACAAAATCCCAAGATCTAAAAAAATCAATTAAAGATCATAAATTAATTATTATTGCAACTGAATGGCGCGAATATCAAGAATTAAAATCTGAATTATTTTTAGATAAAATAGTTATTGATTTAAGAGGTGTTTTAAGAAAATTAGCAAATAATAAAAATTATTTTCAGCTTGGGGTAAATTTATAATGCATAAAATTAATCTAGATATAGTAAGAGAATATGATATTAGAGGGATATTCTCTAAGCAATTATTTGTAGAAGATGCTGAAATAATTGGAAAAGCACTTGGAAGTAGGGCTTTAATTAATGGTTCTAATGTAATTAATTTAGGTTACGATGGAAGAAAATCATCGCCAATATTAAAAGAGCGAATGATTGAGGCTATTATTAGTACAGGTTGTAATGTTAATGATATTGGTCTTGTTCCGAGTCCAGTTTTATATTTTTCAACATATGCATTAAATATTGATTATGGTATTGTTATTACAGCATCTCACAATCCAAAGGAATATAATGGATTTAAAATTCTGTCTCAAAAAGAAAAATTTTACGGCAAAGATTTATTGTCATTTGCGCAATTTGCAAATAAAGGAGATTTTAAAAAAGGAAATGGTACATTAAGCAAATTAAATATTTTGCCAAAATATTTTGAAAAATTAAAAAATGAATTAACACATATTGATTTACAGGATATAAAAATTGCCTGGGATCCAGCATGTGGAGCTGGTGCGCAAGTGATTTCTGACTTCACTAGAGATATTGAAGGAAATCATTATGTTATTAATTCAGATATTGATGGAGATTTTCCAGCTCATGAACCTGATCCAACAATTGAAGAAAATCTTAAGCAGCTAAGAGATATAGTACAAAAAAATAATTGTGATTTAGGAATAGCTTTTGATGGAGATGCAGACAGAATAGGGGTAATAGATAGTGAGGGTAAGATATTATGGGGTGACCAGTTAGTTACCTTATTTGCTAGTGATATTTTAAAAAAATCACCGGGAGCTAAAATTATAGCTGATGTTAAAGCAAGTAAAATATTTAAAGAAAAAATTAGGGAGTATCAGGGTATACCAATTATTTGGAAAACAGGGCATTCGTTAATTAAAGCTAAAATGCAGGAGGAAAAAGCTTTGCTTGCAGGAGAAATGTCAGGTCATATATTTTTTAATGATGAAGATAATTTTGGTTATGATGATGGGTTATATGCAGCTATAAGGTTAATAAAAATTATCTGCCAAGAAAATATTTCAATTGCAGATTTTAGAAAATCTCTTCCAGTAACTTATGCAAGCAAAGAAGAGAAGATAGCATGTGCTGATAAGAAAAAGTTCAAAATCATAGAAGAGATAAAAACATTATTAAAAGAGAAAAATATTAAGTTTTCAGAAATAGATGGGGTAAGAGTTGATAATAAAACAGGTTGGTGGCTAATAAGAGCATCTAATACATCACCTAATTTAACTACCAGATGCGAAGCAGATAGTAAGGAAAATTTAGATAAATTGAGAGGAGATATAAAAGAAATTATTGATAAATTTATTTAATTAGCATGTTTTGGCATTAAATATCTATTCACTAATATTTAATGCCAAAAATATTTTTATTTTAGTTTTGCGCAGCTTTCTTTTATTCTTTTAAATGCTTCTATGAGATCATTTTCTGATGTAGCATATGATATACGAAAATAATCTTCCATACCAAATGCAATTCCAGGAACTACAGCAACTAATGCATCCTCAAGAAGATAGCTAGCAAAATCATTGCTGTTATTAATTAATTCTCCAGATTCTGTTTTTTTACCAATTAAATCTTTGCAAGAAGCAAAAATATAAAATGCACCTTGTGGCTTAATGGAGGATATCCCTTCTATATCATCTATCATATCTAAAACCAAATCTCTTCTTTTTTGAAAAGCTACGCATCTGTCTTTTACATATTTCTGAGTTCCATTTAATGCTTCAACAGCTGCATATTGTGCAATAGATGTTGGATTAGATGTACTTTGAGATTGGACTTTTGCCATTGCTTTGATTAAATTTTCGGGGCCTGCAGCATATCCTATTCTCCAGCCAGTCATAGCATAAGCTTTAGATACACCATTAATTGTTAAAATACGTTCCTTAAGTTTTGGTGCGATTGTTGCCATAGTATAAAAAGTAAACCCATCGTAACAAATATGCTCGTAAATATCATCACTCATCACCATTATATTAGGATGTTTTTCTATAATAATTGCTAATTCTTTTAATTCATTTTCTGTATAGCTTGATCCAGTTGGATTAGATGGTGAGTTTATAATGATCCATTTGGTTTTATCAGTTATAGCATCCTCTAACTGAGACGCTGTTAATTTAAAGTTATTGGCTTCACTGCAATTAATAATTTTTGGAACACCTCCACAAAGAAGAGTTATGTCTGGATAAGAGACCCAAAATGGTGCGGGTATTATAACTTCATCACCTGGATTAAGGCTTGCCATTAATGCGTTGTAAATAACTTGTTTTCCTCCCACAGAGGCTATAATTTCTGATATTTCATAATCCAACTTATTTTGTTGTTTAAATTTATTTTTTATTGCCTCCTTAAGTTCAATAATTCCGTCAACTGCTGTATATCCTGTGTAACCGCTATTAATAGCATTAATCGCAGCTTGTTTTACATTATCTGCTGTATCAAAATCTGGCTCACCAGCACCTAGACCTATTACATTTTTTCCGCTTGCTTTAAGCTCTTTTGCCTTCATTGTAACTGCGATTGTCGGGGAAGGTTTTATAAGTTTCAATTTTTCAGCTATTATTTCCATTTTATCTGTAATTCTAATTAATTAAGTATTTAAATTTATATTATCTACAACAATATTCATTAACATCATTTTTGCAAAATAAAAATGGAATAAATTACATTTTTAATGTACAATAAAATAATATAAATATATATTTGGCAATGGAGGTTAATTATGTCAGCTATCAAAAATGATCCCCTATTTTTAGGTTTAACAAGGCCAGCAATGTTATTTGGTGTTTCATTTCCATTTGCATCACTTAACGGGTTTTGCTGTCTAATTTATTTTATTTTAACTAATGATTTTGTAGGGTTCCTAGTTTTACCATTTATACATGGTATTGGCTATTTGATCTGTTCAAAAGAGCCATTAGCTGTTGAGCTGTTAATGATTAAAGCAAGTAAATTTTCAAAATGCCCTAACAAATCTTTCTATAAGGCAAATTCATATGATGTTTATTAGATATGTTGATTGATAAAATTAAAAAAAAAACCACCGAGCATCAAAAAATAATTAATAATGATGTTTCTTCATCACAATTCATACCATATATATGTCATTACAATAGAAATACTATTTTATTGACTGAAAATCGTTTGATGAAAGTCATTAAAATTAAAGGCTTTTCATTTGAAACAGCTGATGATGAAGATCTTGAAAATAAAAAAAACCTCAGAAACTCACTTTTTAAAGGAATGGGGTCCAATTCATTTGCAATGCATTTTTATACAGTAAGAAGAATGCAGAGAGCTTATCCAGATGGTAAGATGCCAAATTTATTTTCACAATATACAGATGATGAGTGGAAGTTACGTCATAGTGATAAACATACATTTGTAAATGAACATTATATAGCAATCATAAAAAAGAAGGATGAATCCTCTCTAGCAATTCTTGAAAATATTGCTAAATCAATTGAAAAAAAAACCAATAAATCAGCGTGGAAAAAAGAGCTCAGAGATTCTTATGATGA
Source organism: Rickettsiales bacterium (assembly GCA_965658435.1). Classification (GTDB taxonomy): domain Bacteria; phylum Pseudomonadota; class Alphaproteobacteria; order Rickettsiales; family JABIRX01; genus JADHLN01. The sequence continues at coordinate 38,529 of CBFHSE010000005.1, forward strand.
ATTAGAAGAGGTTTCTAGCAGAGTATTAAATGCCTATGCAAGTTATAGTCCTGAAATATTGGGGTCTGTAAAAACAAGTGATGGAATATTTTCGCAATTGCTAGAGTTTCTAAGTATGATGGTTAATTGTGGTTTTAAGCAGCCTATACAAATGCCAAAAAATAAAATATCAAAAATTCTGGCAAATCACCGTTTATATTTTGGACCAAAGTCAATTGAAGCAAGAGGATGTAAATCAACAAGATTTGCAGGGATAGTATCTTTAAGAGAGCATAAGCCATATACTAACGCAGGTATGCTTGATGGTTTTCTTAAATTACCATTTGAGTTTATTATTGCTCAAAATTTTAATTTTATTGACAGAGTATCTGCAATATCAAGTATGCAGCTGCAACAAAATCGTTTAGAGCAGTCAGAAGATATTGCAAAATCTCAAATAGCAGAAATCAGCGAAGCATTGGATATAGCCATGAGCGGTGAAATCGCATTTGGCAAGCATTCAATAGTAATGTTATGCATATCTAATAACATTAAAACATTAGAAAATTATCTATCTCAAGCAATAGTTGAGTTTTCAAATATTGGTATTAATGCAATTAGAGAGAAGATTAATATGGAGCCCTCATATTGGGGTATAATGCCTGGAAATAGTGAGTTTTTAGTTAGATCTACAACTATTAATACATTAAATTTATCTTCATTTGCTTCTTTTCACAATTATCCATCTGGCAAAAGAATAGGAAATCATTGGGGTAATGCAGTAACAGTATTTAACACAACATCTGGAACGCCATTTTTCTTTAATTTTCATACAAGAGATGTAGGTCACACAACAATTATTGGGCCAACAGGAGCGGGTAAAACAGTATTAATGAATTTTTTATGTGTACAAGCACAAAAATTTAATCCTCGTACCTTCTTTTTTGATAAGGATAGAGGGGCAGAAATATTTATTAAAGCAATAGGAGGGGAGCATTTTTTTCTAGACCCAGGTCATGAAACTGGTTTTAACCCTTTGCAATTACCAGATTCTTCAGAAAATAGAAATTTTCTTGAGGAATGGTTAAAATCTTTAGTTGCAATGGAAGGTATGCCAGCTTTGACTCCTGAAGATATTGATGCAATTAATGAAGCAGTAAAGGGTAATTATAAATTACCCCAAAAAGATAGAAGGTTAAGCAATATAGCTGCTTTTATGGGTATGGGAGGTCCAGGTTCCATAGCTAGTAGACTAGCGATATGGCATGGAGAAGGAAGTCATGCTAAAATATTTGATAATCCAGAAGACAGGTTGGATTTTAGCATAGCATCATCATTTGGTTTTGAAATGAATGATATTTTAAAAGATAAGATAAGTATTGGACCTGTACTATTATATTTATTTCATAAAATAAATTTATCACTAGATGGTAGGCCGACAATTATTATTCTAGATGAAGCTTGGGCTTTAATTGATAACCCAGTTTTTGCCCCTAAGATTAAGGATTGGTTAAAAGTATTAAGAAAACTAAACGCCATGGTAGTATTTGCAACACAATCAGTTGAAGATGCTGCAAATAGTAATATAAGTGATACATTAATCCAGCAAACAGGAACGCAAATATTTCTTCCAAACATAAAAGCTAATTCATTATATAAAGATGTTTTTATGCTATCTGAAAGAGAATATCAAATCATCAAAACAACAGATCCAGCCACACGTTTTTTTCTAGTAAAGCAAGGAAATGACTCTGTTGTATCAAGAATAAATTTAGCTGGCATGGATAGGATAGTAGATGTATTATCTGGAAGAGCTGATACCGTATCATTGCTTGATGAGATAATCGCAGAATATGGTAAAAATCCTGATAATTGGTTAGAAATATTTTTTGAAAAAGTTGCAGAGCTTTAATGTATTATGTAAAAATAATAATAAAAATAATTTTTCTTTTTACCTTTTTTACAAATTTCAGTATGGCTGAAAAATGGCAAGGAGAAGCTTTAGAAAGAAGAAACCAACAATGTTCTGGTATTGAAGAAGTTAAATTGTCATGTGGGATCACTGGAGTCGCATTAGCAACGGGTAATCTGGCGGTATCAGCTGGAGCTGGAACTGCATGTGGTGTATCTATAGGTGTATTCAATGAAAAAATGATCTCTCAATTTGATAAAGCTAAATTTTTTAGAGAGAATAGTGAGATTGTAAATCATCAAGATTTGGATAATAATGGTATAAATGATTTTAGTGCAGATCAAAATGCTAAAGATTGTGTTGCTTTACAAAATATTATTAACCCAGCAACAGGTGAGAAATTTACTTTAGAAGAAATATCTTCATTTCAAGGATGTAAAGTTATTGTTAAGGGTAACCAAGTGCAAGGCTCGACATATGAAGTATATAATCCAGCTCTAGATTGTAAATCTACTATGCCAGGGCAAGAACATAAAACTGCAATTAGTGTTAAATTTTCCTATCAAGATCAAGATGGTAATAATGTTAGCTCTACAGAAGAATGTATATATGAGGGAGAATGCAGAGATGTAAATGGAGAGAAATTATGTGTGTATGAGCAAAGTAGTATGGTATGTGCTGAAATGGTTTTTTGTGATGATCCTGCTATGGATGCTATGTTTGGATTAGGACTGAATTATAAATCTATTTCTGGAAAAGTAAATAATGGATCTGAAGCAGATCATAAAAGTTTTGGTAACATAAAATCTTGTTCAGAATTATGTAAATATGATGAAGGTAGTAAAAGTTGGGTTTTTATTGATGAAAATGAAGGGAAATCAGAAAATATTTCATGTTTAGAAAAATATAAAAAATGTAAGATAGAATGTCCTGATATTGAAACATGTATCAGTAATGGAGAGTTAAACCAAGATTGTACCCCAGGGAATCTCGATAAAACAATATGTGGTTATGATTATAATAAAGATTACTTAGCTCATTGTGTGCCTAATAAAAATATAAGTTTAAAATCACAATTTGAAATCCCGACAATAATTTCACCTTATTGTTCAAATGAGGCTGTAATAAAAGATGCTAATAATAATGAAATTTCTGCATTTACTGGAAGAGCTGTAAGATGTTTAGATCAAACAATCAGGAATATAATGCATGGTTCATCTTTAGTTGTAGATGATCATAAGAGAACATATGCATATAAATGTGTTGGTGGTTCAGACGAACTTTTTTCATCACCAACAGAATGTAATTCCGGTATATTAGGAAGATTCCAGGCTTTTTCTCAAAAAATAGTTACAATTTTGCTAGTAATAGCTATAGCTATTTTTGGAATTTATATTTCATATGGTCTAATTAATGACAAAAAACAAATATTAAAATATGTAATTTCTTTCGGTATAGTATTATATTTTGTTAATGGTAATGCTTGGAAAGATGGTTTTTATGACACATTAATGGTTTCAGGGTCTGATCTTGCTTTGATTGCCTTTAATGATGTTGATTACGGTGTAAAAATAAAAAGAGATGGAGGTGGAGGATCATTTACTTTGCCAAGCCATTATTCCTGTGTAACAGAAGGTAATTATGGCCCTGACAAAATTAATTATTATCTTGATGATGAAAAAAGATATAAAATATGGGACCTTCTTGATTGTAGGTGGAAAACATTTTTTGGTAATAGAGGGGGAGCGCAAAATACAGCCTCACCAGAAATTTTAAAAACAGCATCCTTAACATGGCCAGTGATATTATTTATGTTTTTTATATTGATATTAACAATACCAATAATAATTCTAATATTTGTAGCAATTGCCATCAAGGCAATTTTTATGTTTATATCTGCCATGATCACTATCTCTTTATTAGTTTTTATATCACCATTAGTAATACCATTAGTTTTATTTAATAATGAAAAAATCAAAGGAATTTTTAAAAATTGGTTACAAAATCTTATTGGATATAGCCTAGTACCACTAGTGATTTTTTTAATGCTTGCAATTTTCTTTAAGGGCATAGATATAGCTATGTATGGAACAAAAGAAAATGATGTTTTTACTGAATTATCAGATGGCAGTGTAATGGTTACTAATAGCTGTAGTGATCAATATATACCATGTCTTAATTATAAACTAAAAGATATTGAATCATATTCCAAAATAAATATTTTTGGAAATGAAATACATTGGTATGATCCAACCATTGTTCAAAAACTAATGATAGCATTACTTAGAATGTTATTTGTCTTTTTAGTAATGTTAATGGTATTTAATTATATATCTAAGTCTTTAATTGCTTCACTATTACAAGTGCAAGTTCTTGATGATGATGTAATAACTCAAATGAAAAATGCTGCATCTAAGGCTTTTAAAGCAACTAAAACTGTTACATATGGTTCATATAAGGCAATAAAACACCAATATAAAAGAAGCCAAGGTAAAGGTGATAATAATTATGGAACAAAAGATATAAAAACTAAGGATGATATTTAGTAAAAATTTGAAAAATATTAAAACTTTCATAAATATTCTATTAATTATTTTATTTATAATTAATCCAAATAAGGTTTTGTCTAGTGAACAAGAGGCTATTGACAAAATGATGCATGAAAATAATGTCAAGCTAGGATTAGGTGTTGATAATCGATTTAGTCAAGGGGCTTTTGATATGGATGCTTTAAAATGCGGGGCAATTCTTTATACAGCACACACAGCACTTAGTTCAACTCTTGCTGCGTGCCTGCTGACAAGTGGAGGAGTGATGGGTTTCGGATGTCCAGCAGCAGCAGCATTAGCAGGTGGTACAGCAATGTTTGGTGCGCATCAAGCAATGGAATTTGCTGCAAAAGATTTAAGGCAAAATACAAAAATAGTTAATACAATTAATCAAGATAAGCCAGAATGCACAATTGATAGCGGAAATTTGAATGTTAAAGAAAATTTTCTGGATAGTAATATATTTGATAATAAAAACATTCATGATGACTTTTACTATTGGAGACATAGCGGTCCATTAGGAGATTATTGTTACAATGAAAAATTTGATCATACTTTAGCTAAAAACAATGAAAATAGTAAGGATGAATATGTAAAAAAACATAATATTTATAATAAAGGTCTTGGTAAAATAGGGATAAGCTATAGAGGAGAAGAGCCATTTTGGATAGCTCCATATACATGTGTTCATAAATATAATGAATATTTTTGCGCTTGGAGAGAAGGAAGTTATATTTGTGCTGAAGCAGTTTGGTGTACAGGTTTGCTGGCAGGTGATATAATGCCAATAAGAGGTTTTATAGGTAATCCAGCAGCAACTAATAGTGGTAAAAGATCATGTGGAAGAGACCCTTTTCAAGAAATTAATGAAGGTGATGAAGAAGAAGATATAGAGGTTATTGATGATTTTGCTGATAATAAAAGATGTGAATGTTTTTGTTGTGAAGGAAGCAATAATTACCAAGAATGTGAGTCACTATCAAGTAGCAGTAGATCATGCATGACATATAATGAAAGATACAGATCTCACTGTATCAAAGTTGCACCAATTGAAGAAAAAGTAGAAATAGCAGCTATGCCAGGTTCAGTATCTGCGTATTGTTATTCAAATATTAGTTCTGGTTATAAAGAATTTTCTTTTACCGGAAAAGCAATGCGTTGTTTTGAAAATACCTTAAAAAATATTTATTTTGGATATACTGATAAATTTGAAAGTAATATTGATGATGATGGTGCAGTTACTCCGTTAATAATAGAAAAACAATGTTTAGATGGTTTAGTAAATGATGATGGAACATGTGAAAAATCATTATATAATTTAATTAGTTCGGATTTAGAAAATTTTATATCAATAATTTTAACTTTTTCTATAATTTTTATAGGTATTAGATACACAATAGGAGCAGGATTAAGTTGGGGAGAATTACTTGTGCAATTCACAAAGATAGGTGCAGTTTTATATTTTGTGCAGGGTAATGCATGGAAAGATGGTTATTATGATTTTTTAACTAAATCATCATATGAATTAGCATCTGATTTTTACAAAGTAACTTTAGAAGATGAATTCACAAGTCAAGAATTGAAAGAATCGCTGCAACCTATGAAGGTAGAAGGAGAAAGTGAAGATGAATTATTAAAAGTTTCAGATGACTTAACTAAATTATGTAACATAGTTGATATTAGCTTGCTGCAAGGAGGAGTTTCTGATGAGTTAAAAAAATGTAATTTTTTCTCAGGATATCAAATCGACGGAACTGCATATAGAAGTGATGAAAAACATTTTGCTATTTTGGATAGTCTAGATTGTAAGTTTTCTAATTATATAGGTATGAATAAAAATAATATTTTCCCAGCCTTAATAAAAAGTTCATTTGCTATTATATTTAGCAAAGCCTCTGGGTTGTTTTTCTTTATTACTGCTATGGTATTTTTATTTTGTGCAATTATTTTTATGCTTAAAATAACATTCATGCTAATTACATCAATCATTATGATAAATTTTTTCATAATAATATCCCCAATAATGATACCAATGTTATTAATTGGAACTACTAAAAAGTTTTTTGATAAATGGTTAGTAAATTTAATAGGTTTTAGTTTACAGCCATTTTTAGTGCTTGCTCTAATATCATTACTATTAATTCTGTTAGATCATTTCTACAGCTATATTGCAATAATTTATGATCTTGAAGTAAGTTATATACAAAATAATCATCTAGGTATTTTTATGCCAAGGGTTAATGAATTTAATGACGGAATAGCAATTAGCTATTTATTGCAATTTATATTTCTACTCGTAGTTATAATTCATATTTTTGACAAATTTTCACAAATATTATCTCACTTAAGTGGCGCAGCTGCTATTAGTAATATTATTCAAGCTCCAAATTTTGAAGCTCAAACTAAAAAAGCTATGAAATTAGCTGGAGGATTTGCAGCAAAATCTGCAAAATTTGCCGCTTCTAGAGTAAGTGATGCATATTCTGCATATAAATCTGGAAAAAATGATAGTAGTAGTGATAGATCAATTAATGATCGTTCACCTACTAGTGAAAATTCAGGAAATAATGCATCTAGTAATCAAGGAGAAGGTAGTGTTGGAGGAGGAAGTGGTTAAAATATCCTTAAAAATTATAATATTACTATTCTTTTTTACAATTTCAGGATGTGACTACAGATGTATTCCACCTGAAAGCAATGGCTCAACTTCTACAATTTCTGTTCAATTATATGCAAACCCATATTATGGTGGTAATTTAAGACAAAATATATATGCTAGATGTAAACCAGGTTGTACTAACTGCAAAGAAAACGAGATTGATGGAGTCGAGTTATGGTTAAATTTAGCTACTGAATATAATCCAGACTTTAATTATGATATTGGTGTAAGCGGTGAAGTTGCATTTTGTGAAGTAAGTGGGGAAAACTTGGTTGGTCCAGAATTACAAAATAAATTAATTGCTAATTTATATACTTCAAAAATAAATTTAGAAAAATCCCTAGCTGGTCAAGGTATGATAGAATATAAGGAAAATGAAGAGATTATTTTATGGCGTGATATTAGTGGTAAAGAAAATCATGCTAGCAGAACTGGTGCAGCTCCCAATAATCCTTCATGTCAAGATAAGATAGTCTATGAGTCAAGATTACAATATAAAACAGAGCAATTAACAAAATTTTATGATTCTCTGGCCTCAACTAGGGCTCAAATATTTGATCAATTAAGAACACAAGATTGTGAGTATGATGATAAAACAGATGGCATTGTTAAGCTAAAAAAAGGAGACTATAGAGATTTAACAGATATAGATAATAAATGTGAACTGTCAGATATGCTTTTTCAATTTTCAAAATCTCATGCTCTTCAATATGAATATAAACAAAATCATCCATTTAATGGTGAATGGAATAAAGATTCTGAGTTAGATGAAATATCATTTAATAGAGAAATAATTAAAGTACCATATGGATGTAAGGTTACTGTATTTTTGGATAAAGATTTCGGCTATATAAACGGTGAAACAATAATAGAAAGAGGTGAGTTTGATGCTTCGCAAATTTTAACTTACAAAGCAGGATCAAATGGTATGATAACAGATAGGTATTTTGAATATGATATTGGTGCACAGAAAATATTCAAAAATAGCTGTACTGAAAATCCTACTGGATGGGTGGATACTAATTGGGGTTATAGCAAATTAAAACATAATGAAAATTCTGTACTTGAAATTAATAATGCAAATGCTGCTGCCTCTGTTGACATAAATGCTTATAATATTGGTCAAATTAATCATCCAACTGCAAGAATGAATGATAGACAAGATTTTATTAGAGTTCCTCCTGGATGTAGAGTTAATGTTTGGGGTGGAAATGATGGAGAAGGCGGAGAAGATCTAAGGCAATTAATTTTATATCATACTTCAACTCATATAAATGAAGATTTGAAAAAAAGATATAAAGATCATATTAAAGAAAATGGCTATCAAAGAGCATCAGAATATATTGACCCAGAAAATAGCTCTTCGCCATTTATCCCAAATTATTATATGAATTACTATGAGACAGATGAGGCAGATGATGATATTCAATATTTTCCAGAAGATTATGATGGTCACAAAGGTTATGCAGGTTTTTATCTAAATGGAACAAACCTTAAAGAAAGAGTAAGATGGTCAACAAAAGTAGGTGTTGATAATACGGGTGCAGATTATAGATGGCAAACTAGAATATTATCTCTAAAAATTGAAGATGATCCAAATCCACCTCCAGGATTTAATAGTTCGACATCAATACCAAAAATTAAGCTTAAATCCATTAGTAACAAACCCGCGATATATTTTGATGGAGGAGTTAGTGCTGATGATGAGCCTGATTATTATGATTTTAATAAATTTGGCTTATTACTTAAAAAGCATGAATTTACCATTATTTTTATTATGCAAGGAAAAAATGGAACAATTCTATCTGCAAATCATGATAATAGTAATTTTGATTTAATAGGTAGATTATTTGTCAATGGTAACAAGTTAAAATTTTATTATGATAATAGTAATGATAATATTAGAAATGGATCAACATATGAATTATCAAATACTTTAGCAACTGACACAACATATGTAGTAACAATTCAAAAAAAAATAGAAATAATAGATGGTGAAGTTAAATATAAAATTAATTCAAGAATAAATTCCGAAGATCTTAATAAAAATCATGAGATTTCTGCCCCAGTTTCAGATTACAAGCAAGCAATAATTGGCGGATATTTTGATTTAGAAAACTCTGCTCCAAAAATATTTGATCCGTATCAAGGGCATATTGGCCAAATGATATTTTTTAGCGCTAGTTTATCTGATATTCAAGTTAATGATTTAGAAAAAAATTTACTAAAAGATTTGGGATTAGGTAGCTGTCCATTTGATCCATTCTTACAACAGCTAAGATTGAGAATTGGTGATTTTTCAACAAATGAAAGTATTTTTAATGATGCAGGTGAATTTGAGTTGCCAGAATCCTATAAAGGGCAGCCAGCAGGAGGTACGATGATGATAAGATATGAGGAACCATTGTCATTAACAAGTCCAAATATTAAAGAATGTCCGTTACATGATGATTTATATTTAGTATCAAATGATAATCAGAAATTTATCTCAATATCAATGAAAATTGATAAAGGTACTCATTTTGTAAGTGATTTATATAGATTTTTTGTTCAGCCAATTGAGAGGTATATAAAAGGTGGTACAACTTCAGAAGGAAGAAGCTTCATTGGTGTTCAAAAAAGATTTTTTGATAAAATATCAAATCCTAATACTTCAATTATCCCAACATTGATAAAATTTTCACTAATTTTTTATATAATATTTACTGCTATGGGATATTTGTTAGGATTAAGTAAATACTCAAATTGGGATTTAATTAGCAGAATATCAAAAACAGCTATCATAATAGCTCTTACTTCAAATTGGAATATATTTAATACCTATTTAGTGATGTTTTTTAGAGATGGTGCAATTGATTTAGGAAATAATATTGTTGGGGTATCACAACAATTAGGTGTTGTTTCATCATTAGATTCTAATTCAAAAATTGCAAATATTTTTAAAGGTTTAGATGAAATAATATCGTTATTTACATCATCAGATGTGAACGCAAAAATTTGGAGCCTGCTATTTTACCCTCCAATGATGGGAGCAATTATAGTTTTGCTTTTCTACATAAGTTTTTATATATTTATTGAAGTAATTGCTAGAATTTTGATAGTATATATCTCTGTATTCATCATGATTACATTTGCTTTTATCATTGCACCAATTTTTCTCATATTTTCACTATTTAAGCAAACGCAATCATTATTTACTAAATGGTTAGATTTAGTTATTGGTTATGCTTTACAATATATCATGCTTGCAACAGCAATAGGTTTTTTTGGCTCTGTAATAAAAGCATTATTTATTAATTTATTAGGATTTACAGTATGTTGGCAACCAATTTTATATTGTTGTGGAAACACACCATTTACCATACCAATCTTGGAATGGTATAAACCAATAATCTTTGATTACAGCAGATTTAGTTTAGATATTAAGTCTCAATATATACCTAATATTTGGGACGTAGCATTATTATTAGTAGTAATATATTTCTTCAAAAAATACCTAAATTTTGTTATTGATCTCGCTGCAAGAATATCAGGAGGTATCTCAGTAAGTAATTTAACAGAATCAATTAATAAAACTCTTGGAACATCCGATATGATAGGGTCAGCTAAATCAACATTAAAAACAGTTGATTCAGCCTTAAATAATGCAGGTAAAGCAATTTCTCTAGCTAGTAAAGTAGCTGCTAAAATATCGCCTATAAGCTCAGAGCAAATGGGAAAATTAGCAGGTAAAGCTACAGGAAAAATGTTTGGTGATCAAGCAGGATCTCAAGCTGAAAAATTTATTGGCACAAAGTTAAAGGGAGGAATAAGAAATCCATATAAAAAAGCAAAAAAAGCTCTTAGTTCTAATAGTATTGGGAGAGTAAATAGAGCTGTATTTGGAACTAAAAAAGGAGAAGAGAAAATGTTAATCAATAACATAAAAGATGCTATTGAGTCAGGTATAGAACAATCTGTTATTACTGGCGAGAATAAAGAAGATGCTGTAAAAGACACAGTAAGAAATATGCTTCAAAACAAGGGAGTAAAAGAGGAAGACATAAAAAAAATATTAGAATCTTCTCAGTTAAATAAAGATATTAAAAATCATAAATTACAGACTAATGAGGCAAGAAGAATATTAAAAAAACAAATGAAAGACACATATAAAGCAACATTTGATTCAGAATATAAGCGATTACAAAAAAGCAAGCCAAAAAAACAAGCAAAGATAGAAGCTAATAAAATAGCACAAGCTAAAGCCATAGAAGCTGCTGATAAAGTTAAGGAAAATATAGGGTCTATGCTAGAGCAAGAAGAATTGATAGAGTCTAAAAGCACAATTAACAAAAACATCAATAAAATATTCAGAAATTCTGTAGAAAGAAGATTAAAAAATATGGCAATAATGGCTGATAGAGTTGATAAAGAGTTTAAAGATAAGCCAGAAGAAAAAGAAAGTGATGATTTTCTTCACAAAAAAATTAAAGCATTAGACTATGAATTAAAAAAAGTTCATGGTGCTGTAGAAGAAGAGCTTAAAAAAAGGCCTGGAACAAAGCTCAATCCAGAAGAAGAAGGTCAAAAACAAAAGATGATAAAGAAAGATTTTGATATTTTTGATAATTCTTTTAATAATACAAATAGAAGCGTTAATAATCATTCTGAACTAGAAAGAGCAAGAGATAATCAAAATGCCAATAGGGATCCTAATTCTAATCCAAGAGATACAGATGGTAATTCAAGACAGGGAGCTACCGATAGAGCAAGAAGAAGAAATATAGTTGATCCAGATGAAACCTAAAATTAATTTCAAATATTTTTTCACTTTAGTATTTATCTTAATCTTGGCATGTGATTTTCAATTTACATGTATTGGAGCAGGAAATTATGGAAATATTAGCATTTATAATATCAAAGTCCCATCAAACCCTTTTGAGTATAATAATGAAGATGTAGAAGTTTTTAAAGAAATAAGTGCCACACAAGGATTGGGAGCTAAATATGAGTCAGACAGTCTTGATTGTGGAGGAGGTAAAGAAATAAGTAAAGAAGATAGGTCTTACAATTGGGTTAATACAGGTATTAATATTAATAATACAGATGATAAAATAATCATAAATGTACATGGTATGGCAAATTTTTGTCAGGCAACAGGATCAGATAGTCAATGCTATAACTCAATAACTAAATTATTAACTTATCCTGTAGGAGCTTATGAAGCTATAACAACCGGTCTTCACGATCCTTTGGCATCAGAATATTGGCAGCCAAAAATCAATAAAACCTCAGGTGATGCTCAATGCAGCTCTATAACCGGGCAATTTAATTCCTATTATAAAGTTGATAAATCAACAGATTTAATAATTAAGTTAGATCTACCCTTGTCATATTATGTTACTGATGAAACTATAAGCAAAAAAGCAATAGAGAGTTATAATGCTTTACCAGAAAACACAAAAGACAATATAATAGATAAAGAAAACTTTATTAACCTTATCAAATTAAAATTAGGTAGAGAAAATAGTTATGCATTAGGAGATAATGATACAGAAAATCTAAGAGACCAAGCATTGCAGATTTCTGGAGCATGTAAAATTGACAGAATTAGAGGAGCGAAAACTTTTGAACCTCGTGATAATTATAAAATGCCTGATGTTGACATGGTTAATAAAATTCAAAGTTTATCCGGATGGAAACATTCATCTTCAGCTGATTTTAATATGGAAATTGGTCTATTTGACAGTAAGTATTTCGGCCTACAAATTCCTGGAATAGTAATGGAAGAAGGTAGCGTCATTCCAAGTAAAGTTTTAGAATTAAATTCAGATAAATTTATTAAAAACCCTGAATCAGTAGATGATTTTAAAGCTATATATGGCTCAAATATTGATATTAATATAAAATCAATAGAATGTAATTACGCTAATCAGCATTCTCCTAACATAGATTTAGAGGCAGAATTACAACTTTTAGGGATAGATTTAGTTGAGAATATAGGTTTAAGTTCTGAAAGTAATTATCCAAAAAATAGAAAATATATTGAAATATCAGGGAAAGCAGCATCAATAATAGATGCAAAAAATCATGATTATTGTAAAAAAGATGTTTATTTTTACAAAGGAAGCGAAGAATTAACAGGATTTTTAAGATATAAATTATCAGATATTCAAGATGCATTTGAAAATGGAAAATATTTCTGCTGCAGCTTTCCTGATGAAGATGATGTGGATAGTACTCAAATTTACGGAATTGACTTTACCAATCCTGATTATAATGATTCAGATAGATATATAAAACCACGTTCTGATAGTATTGATCAACATTATAATGTTGAAGAAAACAGTTGTAATTGCAGATGTAGTGATCATTTTGGAACTAGAGATGGTTGTTTAGAAAATAAACCAAGATATGGATATGGCTGTTATAAAACTTCATTCGTAGGAGGGAGTCAAAGTTGTGGAGCTTTACCAACAAGATGTGAAACAGCAGTATCGCAATGGCGTAATTTAAGATGGCGCGGACACATACAATATTTTAGCGAAAATTTTGATAATTACGGTAGTCTTAATATAAATGCTGGTGTAAGAAAATCATGCACATTAGGTCATGAAGCATTAGAATTTAGAATAGGTTCATCTAAAGAAATTGATAGTTTTAAAACATTAGAATCAAATGAATATAGAGGTACTGCATGGAATAATTATCTTGGAACTTTATATGTAAGAGTCGTAGATCAAGAAATATTATTAAAAAAACAAGAGTTAGGTATAAATCATGGAGAATGTCATTGGGTAGATAA
>CBFHSE010000006.1:0-5400 GCA_965658435.1 Rickettsiales bacterium
GACGGAAAACTCATAGAAGAAGTAAGCGTCTTATATGAAGCAACTCAAAATGGCGAGACTAAAATTATAGAAGCTTTAAAAAATGCTGGATATGATTTTCAAAATGATAAAGGTTATATTAAATATGATAGTGACGGAAAACCAATAGAAGAAGTAAGCGTCTTATATGAAGCAACTCAAAATGGCGAGACTAAAATTATAGAAGCTTTAAAAGATGCTGGATATGATTTTCAAAATGATAGAGGTTATAAAAGAAAACCTCCTGTCTATAAAACATCAAGTATAGAAGGCATCATAAAGAAACAAAAAGTTGATATAGCAAGAGCATCAGGTGGAATTGGCTCAGGTGGAAGAGGTAGGTAAATAGCTTTTTATTTATCTCTATATAAATATATTCTATATAATTTAGTTAATATCCAACTATTAAAGCTCTAATGCATTTAGGTATTTAATTATTGCATATTAACTAATAGAGCAACCTACTTGTTTTGTCCTTCCTGCTGCTCTTGCTTTATCAACTTGTGCAGTATATGAACGAGACGAAGGTATGGCTTGATGGATAGATTTTAATAACTCTCCAATAATATTTGCTGCTTGTTCTGCACATTTCGTGATACCATCTGGAGATTGAGTACCAGCTCCTCTTGCATCAACTTGTACCGCATGTGAACCAACATGTTTTTCTTGTAATTCATTAATCTTTGCTTCAACTGCCTTGCGATATATTCCTTCTTGTATATCCTCTAGTTTGAGTGGTTTGTTTGATTCAGATGTAATTATTAGTTCAGCTAAAGCAGAAATAATTTCAACATAGAATTGATTATTATTTATAGGAATATCAAGAGGTGTTTGTCATTTTTAAAAATTTCTTCATATATAAAATAATCCAAGCAAAAACTAGCTAAAAACACACAGATCCAGCAGCTTAATTTTTATCTGGAACGCCCACTTGCATTATTAACTGGTACTTGTGGCGTGCTTGGTGGCGGAGACCCGCTTGCAATAACTCTTTGTAAAGGATGAGAAGGAGAAGACGAAATACCTTCTAGACCTTTCACTGGGTTACCAGATTTTTCATCAGTAGCTTTAATTATTTTTGTAGAGGTCATACCAGGTTTAAAAGAAGATAAACACCTTACAAACTCTCCGTTACGCACACAAATCATATCTTATTCTAATCTTCCTAAACTTTTACCTCCCAAAATATATTTATCAAAGGCTTCTTCAACAATTTTTTTATTATCTGGATTTTTCTTAATTTCTATTCTATCAAGCTGAACACCTGCTCTCAATAAAAAATATGCATTATGAGCTGGATTATTTTCTCTATAAGTGTTTGGAACTTTTTTACCTATACCTTCAAAAAGAGCCTTAGTATATCTAGATTCTGAAAAATCTACACCAATTAACTTACCAAGTTGAGTAAATTTATCTACCGGATAAGTTTGCTTTCCATCTCGAGTTAAGGTTACACCGTTAACATGGTATTTTTCATATTCACCCCTCAAAGAATTTTCTAAGGATGCCTCAACTACGATTTTAATTTGAGTCTGGAAATCTGGAGATGCTTTATCATATATTTTTTTTATATCTTGAGCACTAATAAATTGAACATCTAAACCTTTTTTAGCATCTTGTTCATCTAGAAAAAATGCTTTTTTAAAAACATATTCTAATGTTTTTTGAAGATCTTCTGGCTCTTGATCTAATGTATCATTTTTTTCTGGAATAACTTTCAAAACACTAATTGCTTTTTCCTGATGGTTCTTTCTTTTTGCGTCATAATCAGAGAGTTTTCTGCTATTGAACTTTGTAAAATCTACATATTCAACATCATCATAAATATTTTTTACCAGATTTATATTTCCATTTCCCACAGCAATCTTTAAAGCACGAAATTTTAAACCTTTTTTAGCATCATCCGTGGAAAATTTATATTGACTAAACAAACTATCAAACTTTTGTTTGGTTTTTATACAATCATTTTGTCCTGGTTTTACTTTGCTTAAAATTTCAGTTTCAATCTGTTATGAATCCATATTTGGCTCACTATCTTTTTTTATTTTTGATCTAAGTAAATTATCTTGTCTCTTAACCCAACCACTATATGTATTACCATCGAAAGTATCTACGACTTTTGGACTTTTTGGATTTTCATCAACATTATTTATTCTAAGACTATCCGGCGTCTACCTTGTCTTATATTTAATGGTTCATTTAATCGAATATCTTGAATTTTTGTTAATCTTAATTGAGATTGACTTGCACCCTTAAGATCTAAACCATAGACATTTAAAAGCGCAGCATGATATTTATCATAATCATCTACATTGAGTAACTCAGAATCATTACCATAAGCAATTGTCTCATAAAAAGTTATAAAAACCTTTGAACGTTCCTTAAGCAAATCATCAGTTAGTTTTGATTTACCTCCAGTTTCATTATGAAAACTCTCAATTATTTTTTGCACTTCTTTTGGAGTTTTATTTACTTTTGAAACAACAGTATCATATATCTTTATATCATCAGGGGTTGCCATATTTCAAAAATCTAAAAAACTTAGCATGATTCTAATTTTAACATATAATTAAATTTAAAATAAATTTATTTTATTCAAATAGATCAACATTATATATCAAAAACTTCAGATAATAAAAAACTACAAATATTTCTTCCTTTTGCATAATCATTAGCTTCTTGCAACGCTAATGTTTTATATTTTTATCTACTCCACTATTTCGTAATAATCTTAGCAATTTAGCATTTAAATTGATAATATATTCTATTGAAGCTTATTTATTAGCTAAAAATACAAGATTTATTTTATTCAAATATAAAGAAAATTTCTTTATAAATTAAAATAATAGGAAAAATAAAATTAATAATCCTTCCTATTACAAAAACTTATATTTTTTATCTACCTTCCTGGAGAAGGTGGTGGATTACCACTTTCTTTGCTAGGAGACAAAGGTGCTTTACCTTTGCTCGAACTAGGTTGCATTCGAGGGGTTGAAGGAGGGGTTGAATTCCCATTTCTAAGTAAAGAAGAAAAAGCACTTCCACTTCCACCAAACCCCACAGGATATGACGCATCTCTTGCTCCAGCAGCACCACCAGTTCTTTGACTAACTCTGCGTGCTTCTGGTTCAGGTGTTCTTGCCCTACGAATAGGTAAAGAAGAAAAAGCACTTCCACTTCCACCAAACCCCGAAGAATCTCGTATATTTCCTGCTCCAGCAGCATCACTAATTCTTTGCCTAAATCTGGGTACTTCTGGTTCAGGTGTTCTAAATAGATCATTATCATCATTTTCAAGTCCACCTGCCGCTCCTTGCATATCTGAAGAATCTAAGTTACTACCAACACTCGGTAAAGCGGGCATATTTCCTGATCCAGTAAAACCACCAGCAGCTCCATTAACTTCGACTCCTTGTGCTGGTTGGCTAAATTCTAATAATAACATTTCTAAGGCTAAATCACCTCCTAATGAATCATCTAATAAAAAATTTCGTTTTCCATCTGATTTTCGATCTGATTTTTCATATAAACTTTGACATTCTTCATCAGGTCTTATATATTTTTTTCTAGGTACAGGAGGAGGAGCCTGTCCAATCCCGTGTTGTTGAGGAATAAGATGACCTCCATTTCCTGGGTTACTAGGAGAAGCAACTCCTCTTCTTTCAGCTTCCCGCAAATCTTCCATTAATTCTTTATAATGCCTCACTAGTTCTTTATACTGCCTCTCTATTTCTTCATTCTGCCTCTCTAGTTCTTCATTCTGCCCATCTTCTCCTGGAGCGTTTCTTAAATTTTTTCTTAAATTTCTAAAATGATTTACAAACTCTTGTACAATTAGTTCTCGAAAAAATTTAGCAAGTGTTTCTGTATTATTTTTTTCATCATCTAATAAACCAGTCCAAGTTCTTCCAAGAGTTATACCAAACAAATCTCTATTTAAAACCACTGATGTTAAATTCACCTCACTCATAGCTATCGTTACCATCTCAATAGAAGATTCATCTGTAGTTTTCTGTTCAGGCTGTCCATCAGGATGTACATCAGGCTGTCCAGCAGTACGTGCATTAGAATCATGGGTAGTTTGCAGTGAAGCAAGATATTCTCTATATTCTTCAACCAAAACAGAAAATTCCTCTCTGGATAATGTTATTCCATCTAGATTTAGTGAATCATAGATTGCATTTATAAAAGAGTCTCTAGTATATGTATCTCTTTCATCAAGTAAGTTTTGTGAAGTTGTAATAACAAACTGGGTTAACGGGTGTTGTCCTGAACCTGCAGAATATAAATCATCCCTTATTTCTAGGAAAGCTTCAGAAAAGCCCCTTTCTTTATCATCATTTATCATATTTCTCTCTTAAAATTTTTTACATTATATCAAATTTCAAATAGTTACGCAAGATACAAATAAAAAATTACAAATTGATTTAGTTTAATCTGAATAAAATCTCATTTCTTTTTAAAAATGGCAATGTCCAAGGAGTGTTATAATATGCTCTAATTGTCTTGGTTACATCAGCTTTTATTTTTTTCTTGGCAATAATATCTTCTAATATTTTTTGTTGCTCAAGAAAATTTGTTAAATTTGCCCTACCTGAAAATCTTAACACGATAAATTTAGAATCTTTTAATTCCTCAATTTTTATATTTTTATTATCAGGAATTGGTAATTCTTTATTTTTAAATTTATATGGCAAAACAAAAGACATAATATTTTCATTTTTTTCACTAATTTGAAAAACAGGTATAGTCATTTTTATTTTTTGCTTTTCTGAATTACCTCCAGAAATAAAATTAAATAAAGACCTAAAATTATTATTAGCAGATTGCAAAGATGATCTCACTGTTGCAAGTTTTAAATGAGGGTAATTTCTAATTTCTATTTTATCAGAAATCACCTTAATAACTTCATATTGAGCCTCTTCATTAGCATGTGCATTATTAAAAGAAAACAACAAAACCATAAATAAAATTTTTAACATAAAAATATCTTAAAATTATTTATAACCATTAAGAATTTTTTTTAAATTACAAATAACCCAAAAATTTTACAATTAGAAACTATAATTTCAATTAATCTGTACTCAAAATTTTTACATGAAGAAAATTTTTTGCTTTTATAAATGTGCCAATTTGTAAAAATAAAATTATTATCTATTCATACCTGGAGGACTTTGATGTAATTTTAATGCGTCTCTAAAGCTAAATTGAGGTAAACAACCGCAACATATACCTACTGCTCCGGCTTGTTGTTCTTCGGGTGTTGCTCCGGCTGCTTCTTCTTGTCTTTCCCTCTCTGCTGCTGCTTTCTTTGCTGCTTCTTGTCTTTCCCTCTCTGCTGCTTTCTCTTCTGCTGCTTGTCTTTCCCTCTCTGCTGCTGCT
>CBFHSE010000006.1:5497-48093 GCA_965658435.1 Rickettsiales bacterium
CTTCTTTCTTTGCTGCTTCTTGTCTTTCCCTCTCTGCTGCTTTCTCTTCTGCTGCTTGTCTTTCCCTCTCTGCTGCTGCTTTCTCTGCTGCTGCTTGTCTTTCCCTCTCTGCTGCTTCTTGTCTTCTCCCTTCAGGATGTGTCTGCTGCAGACCTGGAATTGGACTTGTTAATATTATTGTTGTCTTTTCTACTGCTGCTTCTGCATGTCTTGCCTTATCTCTATTCAATTGTTCTGTTAATTTTTCTGTTTCATATGTAATTTTTTGAAAATCATCAGAATAATCTATGCACAATTCATGATTACGACTATCACCAAGAATTAATTGATCAATTAATCCTTTGTTTTTTTCATAAAATTCTTGATAGATCTTAACTACTGATAATTCCTCTACATCCTGTTCTAGATTTAAATCACCACATATTTTTTTTTCAATTTGGCTCTTACATAATTCTTCTGCTTTCAAAACTACAGAATTCAAAAATAATTTAATCAAGCTAGCGATTCCATGATATATTTTATCTCGAGCAATTTTGTCTTCATCACAACAATCATGACCAAGTTGTAACAAGCTCAAAAATCTACTTTCATTTCCATCAAAAAAACCTCTAAAACAATTAAAATATTCTAGATAATCTTGTCCCAAAATACCATTAATAACTTGTGTTCTATCACTAAGGTCATATTGTTCACCTACAATAAGATATGTTTCAGCAGAAAATAATTGAAAAAGATCTTGAATATCTCCTCTACTTTCAAGATGTGTCTGCTGCAGATCTGGAATTGGACTTGTTAATATTATTTTTGTCTGTTCTACTGGTGCTTCTCTTTCCTGCTCTGGCGCTTGCGTTGCATGCTCTTTATATGCTATATTTTTTTCGTCTTCCTTACTCATTTTTTGATATAAAAGAGTTTTTTTGATATATTGTAAAAAATCTTCACCAATTTCATTGTTTAGTGTATACCATAGTAATTGAGATAATTGAAAATTCGTATTTAATATCCCTTTATTAGAGTTTAGGTAATGTGACTGTATTAGATATCGTTCAACTAAATCAGTAGATTTGCCCCAATAAATACTACCAATTATTTCATCACATTTAAAATATTCCATAATTTTATTAAATTTCATCATTCTTGGTTCAAAACATTTTATTTTATCTTGTAATAATGCTGCTCGTCTTTCCTTCTCTTCTGATTTTCTTTCCCTCTCTGCTGCTGCTTCTTCTGATTGTCTTGCCCTCTCTGGTGCTGCTTCTTCTGATTTTCTTGCCTCCTCTGCTATTGAATTAAATAATTCTTTACGGAGCTCTAGCAATTCTGCTATATTTTGTGAACCTTCGAAACCTTGCTCTATTTTACAAAATGCTAAAAGTTCACTTAAAAAGTCTCCTAACAATCCATCATAACTTTCACCAGAAATTGTTATAAATCTATCATCAGAATATCTGTGTAATTGATGGTCAGCGTTTAATTTTCTCATCAAATAAAATCCATCTTTAGCTAGTATATTTTCTTGTCTTTCCTGCTCTGGCGCTTGCGTTTCATGCTCTTCTTGTCTTTCCTTCTGTTCTGCTGCTTTTATGAATTCTTTTTCAAATTTTTCTAAGTTATCTGAAGCTTCACACATTGCTGTTGATAACCAGTAAAGAATTCCAAATAAAACTTCATCTTCAACTATTGCACCTAAGTGTATTTGCTCATTTTCATCCATAGCATTAACATCAGCTCCTGCTGCTTTTAATGCATTGACAGTTTTAGAACGACCCCATAAAACTGCCATGTGTAAGGGTGTATGTCCATATTTATCTTTAGCATTAACATCAGCTCCTGCTGCTATTAATGCATTTACAATTTTAGTATGACCATTTTTAGCTGCTAAGTGTAAGGGTGTTTTTCCATCTTCATCTACAGTATTAACATCAGCTCCTTCTGCTATTAATGCTTCTACTCTTTCAGTATAACCATTTCTAACTTTCCAGAGTAAGGCTGCTTCGTTATTTTCATCTACAACATCAACTTGATCTTCTGCAAAAGTACATATCTCTGATTCAACTGACAAACATGAAGAACCATCTGAAGAACCAGGTGTTTCTTCGCCTAATCTCAATATTTCCCTCTCTGCTGCTGCTTGTCTTCCCCTCTCTGCTGCTTCTTGTCTTTCCCTCTCTGCTGCTGCTTTCTCTGCTGCTGCTGCTTTCTCTGCTGCTGCTGCTTTCTCTGCTGCTTCTTGTCTTTCCCTCTCTGCTGCTTTCTCTGCTGCTGCTGCTCTCTCTGCTGCTGCTTTCTTTGCTGCTGCTTGTCTTTTCCTCTCTGCTGCAAGTAGAAATAATGGTAATTTAGTATCTTGTTTTGTCTCTAATGGCTCTACAGGAAAAATACCTTGACTAGCAGTATTTCCAGTATTTCCAGTATTTCCAGTATTTCCAGTATTTCCAGTATTTCCAGTATCTCTAGTATCTCTAGTATTTCCAGTATTTCCAGTATTTCCAGTATTTCCAGTATTTTTTCTCATTTTCCTAACCTATTTCAAATATCATATCATAAAATTAACTACAATAAAAGATAAAAATTTATTTACTTAATTAACTTAAGAAATATAAATAAAAAAAATAAAATTATCATGAATAAAAATAAGGCTTTTAGCTTAGTTGAACTCTCAATAGTGATTATCATTATTGGTTTATTATTTACAGGAGTTGCAGGAGGTTCAAAACTTATTCAGCAAGCAAAACTGAAAAAACTAATGCTAGATATAGAGAATTATAAAACATCAGTTAATATTTTTAAGCTAAGTTACGACGCCCTCCCAGGAGATTTTGACAGAGCAAGCAATTATTGGAACACCATAAATGGCAATAATGATGGTTATGTAAATTACATATAAAACACCATTACCTCAGGAAAAAACGAAGCTTCTGTTGCCAATCAACATCTTGCTTTAGCAGAATTAATTGATGGAAGTTTTGGTTATGGTCAAAATATGGCAGCAAATAATATTGGTCTAGAAACTGCATTTAATGGCCAAATCTTGCTATCTTCATGGACAATACCAGGCAGCACATATCTTCAAGGAGCAACACAATGGAATATTCACCATCTGGTTAGCACATCAAAAGTTGCAATCCATGTTGGAAAACCTCACAACGGTAATTATACCCATGCAATTTCACCGATAATCTCAACTGAAGATGCTTTTAATATAGACACAAAATATGATGATGGTCTTCCAAAAAGCGGTAAAATTAGCGGCGGTAATGATGTTGCATTTCAAACAGTAAATTCAGGCAATTGTCTAAATGCTACATCTCCTCAAACTATAGAAAAACCAATTTATGATATGACAGATATGAAAACCATTCAATGTAATATAAATTTTAACTTAGATTAATTTCCAGCATCATGTACCACAAAAAGTATTTATTACCCTTTCAGTTTCTTTTGGTGGTAAATAATATTTAGAATATTTTTTATATTCTAAATATGGCTTTTCTATAGCTTCTAAAAATTCATAAAATTCTCGATAATCATTTTCAAAAACTGCCTTTTTAATTATTCTTGCAATTAAATGATTTCTTGGAATTAAAATAGGGTTGATTTTATCTAGTTTTTTAGCAATTAAAATAAAATCCATATTTTGTGTTTTTAATCTTTTTTGCCATTTTTTCTGCCAATTAAACCATTTTTCATTCATAATAAAAAAACATGCTTCTTCTTTTAAAATTTTACTTAAAATTCTAAATCCATTTGTGTAATCAATTTTATTATTTTCTAAAATATCTAAAAATTCATCAATTAAAATTCGATCACTAATTTCATTTTTAAAATTAAAAACCCCTATTTTTTTTGCCATTTTTTTATAATATATTTGATCATACATATCAGGAAATTTATTAATTTCTAACTCAGCAATTTTTACTGCTTTATGAATATCATTATCAATTAATGGTAAAATTGCCCCTGCAAATTTAGCAATATTCCAATAAATTATATTTTTTTGCTGCATAAAGCTATATCTTCCAGCTTGATCAATAAAACTAAAAGTTTGATTTCTATTAAATTCATCCATAAAAGCACATGGTCCGTAATCAATAGTTTGACCAGAAACAGAAATATTATCTGTATTCATAACGCCATGAATAAACCCTACCCCCATCCAATCAGATACGAGTTCAGCTTGTAATTTCATCAAATATTTAAGCAAAGAAATATATTTATTTTTCTTACTTAAATATTTTGGCAAAAATCTTGCAATTGTATAATCGGCTAATTTTTGTAAATTAACAAAATCTCTTCTATGGGCAAAATATTCAAAACTACCAATTCTAATATGTCCTTTAGCAACCCTTGTGATTACACTAGCTGGAATATATTCATCTCTTTGGATAAATTCATCAGACTTTACTAATGCTAATGATCTGGTAGTTGAAATTTTTAAATAATGAATTGCTTCACTTACTATATATTCTCTTATCCCTGCATCTAAAGGACATTTACCATCTCCATTTCTTGAAAAAAAACTTCTTCCAGAACCTTTTAATTGTATATCATGCAATTCTTGTTTTTTATCTCTTACTTCTCCAATTAAACATGCTCTTCCATCGCCTAATTGGGGCACAAAATTACCAAATTGATGCCCTGCATAAGCAAGTGAAATTGGTTTTGAATTAGGCAGTAATTTATTACCAGAAAATATATTTGTTAAAAATCTTTCATTTTTACCCAGCTCTAAATTTAACTTTTTAGCTAATTTTTTATTAAAAATTAACAATTGCGGATTTTTAACTTTATCGGGCTTCTTTTCTTTATAAAAATCATTACCCAAATCATAATAACTATTTACTATCTTCATAAAATTTTTTACTTGAAAATTATCTCAGCAAGATTCTTTTTTAAACTTCAATCATTTAAATTAATAATATTCTGCTTATATAAACTGATAAATAATCAATTTTAAATGCATAATATATTAGATTTAATTATTTTATTTTTATCAGCATTTCTTGCAGCAACAATATTTCCGGCTGGCTCTGAAATATTATTAGCAACTTTAGATAGCAGTAACAAATATAATAAATTCCTGTTAGTTTTAATAGCCACAATTGGAAATGTTTTAGGAGCTTTAGTAAACTGGTTTCTTGGTTTTTATCTTTTAAAACTAAAAAATAAAAAATGGTTTCCCCTTAAAGAAAAGCAAATAAAAAAATATAGAAATTATTATCAAAAATGGGGTATTTGGAGTTTATTATTTGCTTGGCTACCAATTATAGGTGACCCCTTAACAATTATAGCAGGAATGTTCAAAGCAAATATTTGGTTATTTTTATTGTTAGTAACAATTGGTAAATTAACTAGATATTTAATAATTATTTATCTGTTTTAAAATAAAAGTTGCTGTACCAAAACCCAAAAATCTAAATAAAAATTTATCAAGAATCTTATTATCTATAATAATATTTATTAATTAATATAAATCAGTTTACAATAATTCATCTACATCATAGGGCTTTATTTTATCACTATCTGGGTATTTTAGCTCCCTTATATCTCCTACTATTTTACCAGGATTACCAACTACTACCGCATATGCAGGAACATCCTTCGTAATAACAGCACCTGAACCTATTAAAGCTTCCTGATTAACAACAATTCCCGGCAATATAGTAACAGATGCTCCAATTCTTGCTTTATATTTTAAAGTTACACCCTCTATATATTCTTTAGAATTTATAGATGCAGGATATTTTGCATTAGTGATACATACTCTTGGCCCTATCCATACTCCATATTCTATTACACTATATTCCGGAATAAATGCTTGACTATGCACACGAACATAATCTGCAATTTTTACACTATGTTCTATTACTGTATGACTACCAATACTAACATTATTACCTATAATATTATTCTCTCTAATCATAGCTGCATGTCCTGTGAGAAAATTATCCCCTATTTTATTGCCATTATAAATTACTGTATGGGATCTTATATTTGCATTATTGCCGATGATTGTTTTACTTTGCTTATCAATTTTATTTGGGAGGCCTATAATTGAATAGTCACCAATATTATAATCTTTGCCTAATTTTACTCCTTCATAAATTTTATATTTAAGATCTTCCATTTTATTTGTAACCTTGTAACTTACGCTTTTTATATTAAAAAATTATTATGATTTATTAATGAAATGTCATCAACTGTAATTAATTGGTTATTTATATTATTTTATGTGATTCTTAATGCTTCAGGTGCATTAATTATTAAACATAAAGTAAACCAAATTGGTAATGTAAACTTAGATTCATTATTAGGATTTATTAAATATTTTTACAATATATTTCTTTCTCCAGTAATTATTTTTGGCCTTTTTTTAATATTTCTTTCAGCTGTTTCTTGGATAGCAGCTTTATCAAGAATGGAAATATCAAATGCCTATCCAATTGCAACAGGGTTAAACTTTCTAATTATTGTACTTACAGCTCTAATTTTTATGGGAGAATCAATGAATTTCATTAAATTTATTGGTATAATATTATTAATGCTGAGCTTTTATATTCTAACAAAATATTAATAATATTTTGCTAAATCATTTATTTTCACTTTGACTCAAGAATTATTTCTCTTTTCAATCTAGAAGAATCATAAATTGCTTCAATTACTTTTAATGATTTTAACCCTTCATTACCGTCAACAGAATTATTTTTTTCCCCTCTTAAATCTTTAATAACTTCTTTATAATATTCTGTATGACCAAAACCATATACAGAACTGGTTTCATAACTAACATCTGTACATGTTTGATCATCTTTTAGAAACCAATGCTCTAATTTATTTAAAGCAATACCTCCAATCTTAACTGTACCTTTTTCTGCTATTACTGTAATTGAACCTTCATAATTCTTTGGATATGTAAGCATTGTCACATTCATTGAACCAAAAGCCCCATTCTTATATTTTAAAGATACAACTCCACTATCTTCAGCTTCAATATTTCTTGCTAAATGATCTGTATATGCAAATAGCGAGTAAACATCTCCACCTAACCAATACATAAGATCTACATAATGACTAGCTTGATTCATAAAGGCACCTCCATCTAATGCATAAGTTCCTCTCCATTCTGCCTGATCGTAATATTCTTGAGGCCTCGTCCAAAATACGTTAGAGTGAATTGAATATATTTTTCCCATCTCTCCTGATTCAACAGCATTTTTTAATTTTATTAATGGAGGATTGAATCTGTTCTGTTTTACAACAAATAATTTTACATTATTATTTGCACATTCTTGTACTAACATATCTGCATCACTTGATTTAGTACCGATGGGTTTTTCAACTAAAACATTACTTCCTGACCTTGCAGCTATAATACCATGTTCTGAATGCATACCGCTAGGAGTACATATTGAAACAAGATCATATTTTTCTGCGCTACAAAGTTCTTCAATTGAAGTAAAATATTTTACTTGATCTCTAAAATCTTTTTTTACTTCATTTAAAGCATTGATATCACTGTCACAGAGAGCTACAATTTCTACTTGATTTTCTAGATTTTGTAATGATTCTATGTGTTTTTTTGATATTCTTCCTAAACCGACAATGGCAACTTTAATTTTGTTATACATTCCAAAAAAACCTCTATTTGTAAAAGGGTATATTTTTATAATAGTAACAAGATCTATGCAAGGAATATTTATTATGCAATATAACTTGATTGCTATTTTTAACTTAAAAAAGCAACCTAAAATAATTATTAATTTACCAATTAAAAAAGATTGCAATATATCATTATGGGCATATCTTTAATAAGATTAAATCTTATTAATTATACATTACCCCATGCAAGCAAAATATAAAAATTTATCTATTGCTATATTTTTACTATTTTTTTCAATTCTTGCTCACTTGTTATTTATTGTAAATACAACTCATCTATGGGATGCAGCATTATACGAGATTTTTTTTAATAATAATTACAAAGAGCTATTCTTATATCAATGGGAAGCTAATGGAAGAGCATTTTGGGGTCATTTTTATTGGTTTCTTAGCTCTATAGATACCACATGGAGCTTCAAATTCACAACTATTACAGCAATATTTATGTCATCTGTAATTATATTTTTTTTACTAATAGAGTTTTTCTCTTTCAGTAAAAAAGATGCTTTACTTATATCATCTTTAGGAATTTGTTTTCCCGCATATCAGGTACATCTTAGCTTTACTACAATAGTTTTTATAGTTTGTTTACCTTTTTTTCTTCTATCCTTTTACTTTCTATTAAAAGCATCCAAAACTAAATCCACAAAAAATTATTTTGCATATACAATTCTTGGTGTTTTGTGCGCATTAATAAGCTTTTTATCCGAAGCAACAATTGTAATATTTTATGGCATAATTTTAACCATATTCATCTGTAATTTTAAAGAAAAAAAAATTACTTTAAATCAAATTAAGAGCTTCAGTTTACATAATTTTCATTTGCTTATATTGCCCATATCATATCTAGTTTTTATGTATCTATATTTTCCAGTTGAGGATAGTTATGAAAAATCAAGAGAACTAAATTTTTCTTTATATAACTTTGTTAAATATTATACCAAATTTATTGCTTCATCATTTGATTTTAACATTTTGAATCCATTTGAAAAATTTTCAAAATCAAAAAACCTTATAATTATCTTCTTAATTCTTGTTCTTTTGACTATAAAGTACAAATCTTTTTTTAAAAAAAACAACATAATAAATTTACTAACATTTAATCAAAAATCAAAAAAAATATACTTATTTTTTACTGTCATAATATTCTTTTTATTAACTGCTCTACCTTTTGTTCTTGCATCAAGATCTACATCAGTTTCTGGATGGAATTTAAGGCATTTAGTTCTTGCTTCATATCCAGCTGTTATCATTAGTTATTTTATAATCAGAATTTACTCTAAACCAGAAAATTTCTACAGAAATATGTATATATTATTATTTTTTATGTTTTTTTCCTTGCAAAGAGATTATATTATTTGGGGTGCAAGAGCAGCACATGATCAAGCTTTATCAATTAAATTTTCACAAAATCATAATATTAAAGAGGCCGATATAGTATATAGAGAAGATAAGAATTATAGCCCAATATTTAAAGAATATCTCAGAATATATGAATGGCTTGCTATTTCACATAGAAGTTATAATTCTCACAGCAAATGGATCACAGATGAAAAAAACACCAAATCTAATATAGAGCAATATGCTTTAAATTACGGAATTCAAAAAAAACATACAGATAAATTTTTTTCTAAAAATTGTAAATCTACATCAATAAATATTAGCAAAAATAATTTTACAGAATCTCCTTTCAAATCTGGTTTACAATATTTTATATATAAATTATTATCAGATGATCCAAAATTAAAAAGCTGGTTAACAAATCATATTGATATTGAAGTGAAACAAATCAAAAAATGTTAATGAACAAATATATTACTCTATCTTAACTATTCAAAATTAATATGAGACAAATAAAATTTAATGACTTAAATCTACTCCATTATGATATATATCATGAGATGATTTCTGCAGTAGAGTCAACTATTAAGAAAAATGATTATATAGGTGGGAATGCTATCAAAGAGTTTGAAAAAAATTTTGCAAAATTTTGTAATACAAAATATGCAGCTGGTGTAAGCAATGGCACATCAGCTATAATGCTTGCATTATTAGCAATTGGAATTCAGCCACAAGATGAAATTATAGTACCTGCGCAAAGCTTTATTGCAACTATTGAACCAATTATAACTCTTGGAGCAAAACCAATATTTATTGATATTGATAAAGAAACACATTGTATTGATACCAAAAAAATAGAACAAAATATTACAGATAAAACAAAAGCAATAATTCCTGTACATTTATATGGACATGCTTGTGATATGGATGAAATAATTTCATTAGCAAAAAAATATAATTTAAAAGTTATTGAAGATGCATCTCAAGCTCATGGAGCAAAATATAAGAATAAAGTTATAGGGTCAATTGGTGATATAGCCACATTTAGTTTTTATCCAGGTAAAAATCTTGGTGCTATTGGTGATGCTGGTGGAATTACATCAAATAATAAAAATTACATAGAATATATAAAAGCAATAAGTAATCATGGTAGATCTGAAGGAAAAAAATATGATCATGATTTTATTGGATATAATTGCAGAATGGATACAATCCAAGCAAAAATTTTAAATATAAAATTAAAACATATTGAAAACTGGAATCAAAAAAGAGTAGAAATCGCAAATCTTTATCATACATTACTAGAAGGAGTAGTAGAAACTCTTTCTCCACCAAATTATTCGCAATCAGTTTACCATATTTTTATTATTATGGTTAAAAACCGTGATGAAGTACAAAGAAAGCTAAAAGAAGTAGGCATATCTACAGGAATACATTATCCAAAACCTCAACATCAATATAAGCCAATAACTGATATATATGGCGATTTAACTGGTAAATGTCCTATTGCTGAACAATGTGCAAAAAAAATTCTATCACTCCCTATTCACCCTAAAATGGAGGAAAAAGAAGTTAGATATGTGGTGAAATCTTTAAAGGAAATTATTAAATAATTAATTATAGGTCATTATGAGTTTTAATTGGAATGGAAAAAAAACACTAGTAACAGGTGGTGCAGGGTTAATTGGTTCTCACCTAGTTGATAGCTTAGTTAAAAAAGGTGCAGATGTTGTAATATTAGATAATCTAGACAAACAAACTCATCCAAACGGTAAACCTGATTGGATAAATAAAAATGCCAAATTTATTCATGGAGATGTTAGTAATTATGACGATTTAAAATTAGCTTTAGAAGGAGTTGAATATGTCTTCCACCAAGCTGCCTTTGGTGGATTTACTTCTGAACTAAGTAAATATATAAAATCTAATGCAATGGGAACAGCATTAATATTTGAAGTAATTAATAACTGTAACATTCCTGTTAAAAAAATAATTGCTGCATCAAGCCAGGCAGTCTATGGTGAAGGTACTTATGAATCAAAAAATCATGGTATACAATACCCTAAGTTACTACGTCCTGTTTCACAATTAACGGAAGGTGAATGGGAGCTAAAATGTGAGTATGATGGAACTATCATGAAGCCTCTTAATAATAATGAAGAAAAACCATTATATACCGAAACAATATATGGAATTTCAAAATTAGCAGAAGAAAAGCTAATCCTTGGATTGGGAAGAAAGTTTAATATCCCAACCGTAGCACTGAGATATGCTGTTACATATGGACCTCGCCAATCAATATTTAATCCTTACACTGGAGTATGTAGTATTTTTTCTACACAATTATTAAATGATATCAGTCCAGTAATATATGAAGATGGCAAACAAACTAGAGACTTTTTATATGTAGCAGATAATGTAAAAGCTAATATATTAGTTGCTGAATCAGAAGAAGCTAGCATGGAAGTTTATAATGTTGGCAGAGAAATTCCTGTAACCATTAATGAATTAGCAGATAATTTAGCAAATGCTTATAACAAAGAAATTCAACCTAATTATACAGGAGATTTTAGACCTGGAGATGTAAGACATTTTGTCCATGATACAACTAAAATCAAAAAGCTTGGTTTTGAAGCCAATTATAGCTTAAAAGAAGGTATTAAGCTTTATGCAAAATGGATTCTTAATCAAGGAAATGTTAATGAATATTTTAGTCAGAAATTTCAAACCATGAAGAAAGATGGCATAGTTCACAGCCAAAATAAAACTGCCTAATCTTTCTAATATAAAATGTGTGGATTTACTGGCATTGCTCTAGCAGAAAATAAAAGAGTTGATTCTTCCTTAATCAGAGAAATGGGACAGGTTATTAAACATCGTGGCCCTGATGATAAAGGTGAAGTGATTATTAATACTAAAAATAATGAACACCTAAATAATGTTATTGGGAATGTTGGATTTGCTTTTAGAAGATTATCCATAATTGACTTAACCTATTCAGGACATCAACCAATGTCTAATCATGATTCTTCTATCTGGATTATGTTTAATGGGGAGATTTATAACGCTCCCGAGCTTCGTGATGAAGTAAGCAAAAAATATAACCAAAAATTCAAAGGGAAATCTGATACAGAAGTTATTTTATCTTTATATGAAAAAGAAGGTGCAGGGGCATTTAAAAAGCTAAACGGCATGTTTGCTATAACCATATGGGATCAAAAGAAAAAAAATTTAATTTTGGCAAGAGATAGGCTCGGAATAAAACCTTTATATTATTCTCATATTAACGATGAATTGGTTTTTTCATCAGAAATAAAAGCAATTTATAAATATCCAAAAATACCCAAAAAAGTTAATTTATTTGCAACTTTAGAATATTTTACCTTTCAATATTCATTGGGTGATAAAACAATGTATAATGATATAAAACTTGTAAAACCTGGAGAATATTTAGTTTTTTCTATAGACAAAAACAAGGTTGCTTTAAAGAAAAACAGTAAATTTTGGTCCCTTAATTTTAATAATATAAATCATAATAGTTCCATTGATAATTTTGCTGACGAATTACGTCATATTTTAAAAAACTCCTTAAAAAGACAAGTTAGAAGTGACGTAGAAATAGGAAGCTTTTTGAGTAGTGGTATAGACACCGGAAGTATCACAACTCTTGCATCACAGATCATACCTAATTTAAAAACTTTTACCTGTGGATTTGATATACCAAACTCATCAGATTCTTTAGAGAGTTTTTTTGATGAAAGAAATGATGCCAGAAAAATGGCTAAATTACTTGGCACTGATCATTATGAGATTTCTCTTGCTGCGCAAGATTTATCAGAAGAACTTTTAAAAAAAGTAATTTGGCATTTAGAAGATTCAAGAGTGGGTATAAGTTATCAAATTTATTCCATAGCTCAAAAAGTAAAACAACATGTTTCAGTTGTTTTATCTGGCACTGGAGGAGATGAGTTATTTGCAGGTTATCATTGGAGATATGATAAAATATTGCAATGTAAAGACATAAATAACTTTGACAATATATATTATAATTTATGGTCTCGAATTTTAAATGACGGTAATAGATGGGAAATCTTTTCTGATAATGTTAAAAAAGAAACTGATAATTTTTCCCCAAGGCAAAGCTATAATGAAATAATGAAAGAAGCTGATATAGATGACCCTCTTAATCGAGCTTTATATTTTGATATAAAAGGATTTTTACATGGCTTGTTAATAGTAGATGATAAATTAAATATGGCTCATTCCTTAGAAGCTAGAGTACCATTACTTGATAATGATATAATAGATTTTGCTTTAAAAATTCCATCTCATATGAAATATGATGGCCAAACTACTAAAAAGATTTTAAAAAAAGCACTAAAAGGTATATTACCAGATGAAGTTATCAACAGAAGAAAACAAGGATTCACTCCTCCAGCAGCTTCTTTATTTCGTGATGAATTTTCAAAATATATTAACTCTATCTTATTATCAGAAAGGTTTCTTGAGAGAGGTATTTTTAAAGCAAAAGGAATAGAAAAAATTTTAACAGAACACGCATCACAGAAACATAATCATCGATTTTTAATATGGTCTTTATTATGTTTTGAATGGCAAAATAGAATTTTTCTAGATTAAAATCTTATTATACATTATTAAAACGATATTATTATTAAAATACAATGAAAAAAAATTTAATATCAGTAGTTATACCAGTTTACAATGAAGAAGAAAATCTTCCTATTTTTTATGAAAGACTTACAGAGGCTATTAAAGATAAAAATTACACCACAGAAATTATTTTTGTAAATGATGGAAGTTATGATAATTCTTGGAAGATAATTCAAGAATTAGCAAAAAAAGATAATAGAGTAAAAGGTTATAATCTATCTCGTAATTCAGGAAGCTATGCAGCAATTGAATGTGGTTTTAATCATGCACAAGGTAATGCTGTAATGTCAATATGCGCCGATTTACAGGATCCTCCAGAGATAATCAACAAATTTGTACCTGAATGGGAAAAAGGAAATCATATTATATGGGGCACAAGAGATGGAAGAGATGATCCTTTTTTTAAAACCATATTTGCTAATTTATTTTATAGTATCATCAGAAAAATAGCATTCCCTAGCTTTCCAAAAGGAGGTATGGATATAGGTTTATTTGATCGTAATATTATTGAAAAATATCTAACTTTTAAGGATAGAAATTCCATCCCTTTTTTTACAATTTTTTCCATGGGCTTCAAACAAGTTTGCATTCCCTATAGGAGAGAAAAACGTTTGCATGGTGAAAGTGGTTGGCCTTTTTGGAAAAGAATTAAATGTGCAATTGATATTGCCATAGGATTTTCCTATATACCTATCAGAATTATTACTACTGTAGGTATATTATGTGCATTTATTGCTTTCCTTTATGGTGGAACAATTATTGCTTCTAAATTATTTGGAATTGCAAATTTTGCAAGTGAAGGCTGGAGTTCCTTAGCTGTATTAATATTATTTGTTGGAGGAATACAAATGGTTTTTATGGGAATAATTGCTGAGTATCTCTGGAGAACCAATGATAGAGTAAAGAACTTCCCTGTTTATATGGTAATGGACGAAACAAAAAAATAAAATTTATTTCAATGTTTTAATTTAAAATAGTAAATAATTTATATCATTCCAGAATCACTAAGAATTTTTAAAACTATATCATTATTAATTGTATGGGTATCACTATCATCAATTATTACATTAATATTAGGCAATCTAATCTTATCAATAGTTTTTTTAAATTCACTAGCATAAGGATCTGCAAAACAACAAGGATCTTTTGAATTATATACTAAATATACTGATCTAACAGAATTATTTCCAATAGTAGCCAGATGGTATAAATTCCAATAATCATAGTAAGAATATAATTGGCTTTGTGTTTGTTCATAATCTCCTACCCCCGATCTACCTATTTGATAGGCTAACGGAAAAGTTCCTGCATAGCTTATTGATACATCAATTTGTTCAATTAATGCAGAAAGCCATGTTGTATACCAACCACCACCAGAAATTCCTACCATAGAAACATTTTTATAGTTATTTATAATAGTATTAATAATGTAATAATGACCACTAAGAAATAATGAAAGAGGATCTTTATTTGGATAAGATGAGTCCTTGTAAAAACCATAATGGTCATGATTTGCAGCCTCATTAGCACCTAATTCTAATGTAGACATACCCATAATATTTGTAGGAAAGCTTGCTTTACCACTATTTAATCCTAAGCCAAGCATAGAAAAAGAAATAATATCACATCCTTTTTCCAACACTTGGTCTTTTAACTCATTATAATACTGAAATTTAAATGGGTTTCCTCCATGTCCTTGATTATAAATTATAAGACATGATGTGTTTTTGTTAATATTGCTTTTGTTAAGGTTAGCATTAACAGTAATACCATAAAAATTTGCTGTTATTATTTCTGTGTCAATTGTTTTTTTCTTGCTCAGAACCTTAACTTGTTGTGGCTCTAATATTACTTTTTTTAATAACTTAGGTCTTACAAATCTATTATCTTGTAAATTAGAAACAATGTCATCAATATTAACCTCATTGACATTATAGGAAAATATTAATCCTGTATCATTTTTTATCTCCACTTCTCCTTTTGCAACTTTCCAAATAAAAGTTAATAAATTATATGGAGGAAGCATAAATTTTGTACTAATTACTCCATATGAAAAACTTATTACTATTAAGAGTAATACCATTGAATATTTCAAAAATCGTTTCATCCTATTATTAACAAAAAATGATTTGTTAGAAGTAATTACCACGTTATGGTATTTTTTTTACTAATTATAGCTCCAGATATATAATGAATTTCAATTCTATGTAAAGATTTATTTTTACAGAAAACAATATTACGCTGGATGAATTATCAGAAAGAATTTTTGAATCATATGAGAATATATCACTCGTTAAGTTAATAGAGAAAAATTAAATATATTATTCTTCTATTGTTACTTTTTCTGCTTTAGTTTTTCCACTTCTAGAATCTTTAGACTCATCATATGAAAGTACTACTCCTTCTTTAAGCAAGTTAACATCCAAACCTTGCGAATCACTTACATGAAAAAATATATCACCTTTTTTAGATTGAATAAAGCCATAGCCTTTTTCTGAAAAGAATTTTTTTAATTCACCTTTTTTTCTTTTAAACATAGTTTTTTTAATAAATAATTAATAAATTGAGAAAAACACTTCTCAAAAACCTATTAAAATTAACTATTTACAAGAAAATTTAAGATATGCTAGAGACGTTATGATTTTTATCGATCACCATACTATATAGATATGATCTAAATGCAATATTTATAAAATTAATAAAAAAGTTGCTAATAAGATTTAGTCTGATTATTTATCTAAATATAAGTTAAATTTATGAAAAAGATTCTAAATTCTCACATTTGTAGTTTTGCCTGTTGTTGCTAAATTTTTAGCTTTTGCGCTTTAGCTCCTATATCTTTTTTTAATTCATAACCCCAAATAAAATCAAAATAATAAGAAAATGAAATTTAATAGTTTATGTGTACATTCTGGAAATAACCCAGATGAAACCGGCTCCAGACAAATCCCTATTCATCAATCAGCATCATTTGTTTTTAAAAATGCCAAACAAGCTGCTGATCTTTTTGCCTTAAAAGAGGTTGGCTATATTTATTCAAGATTAACCAATCCAACAATTGGC
Source organism: Rickettsiales bacterium (assembly GCA_965658435.1). Classification (GTDB taxonomy): domain Bacteria; phylum Pseudomonadota; class Alphaproteobacteria; order Rickettsiales; family JABIRX01; genus JADHLN01. The sequence continues at coordinate 22,232 of CBFHSE010000006.1, forward strand.
GCTTTACAACAAAGAGTGGCTGATATTGAAGGCGGAGTTGGAGCTATTGCTTGTTCTTCTGGTCATGCAGCTCAATTAACAGCTTTTCACAATTTACTTCAATCTGGCGATGAATTTATTGCAGCAAAAAAACTTTATGGAGGCTCGATAAATCAATTTAAAAACTCATTCAAACAATATGGCTGGAATGTTAAATTTGTTGATATTGAAAATATTGATGAATTAAAAGCAGCTTTAACTGAAAAAACTAAATTTATTTTCATTGAATCTCTTTCAAATCCTGAAGGAGCAGTTGCTGATATCAAAACTCTTGCAGATTTTGCCCATAATAATGGCATAGCTCTAATTGTTGATAACACAATTGCTACAGCAGCCTTAGTAAAGCCAATTAAACACGGCGCTGATATTGTTATTAATTCAACAACAAAATTTCTTACAGGAAATGGCTCAGCTATTGGTGGTGTAGTAATAGATAGCGGAAATTTTGATTGGAGTCAAAATGACAAATTCCCACTTTTAACTAAGCCTGATCCATCTTATCATGGTTTAAGATTTCATGAATCTTGTGGTAATTTAGCATTTACTTTTAGAGGAATAGCTGTTGGCTTAAGAGATCTAGGAGCAGTAATGTCTCCAATGAATGCTTTCTTAACAATGCTTGGACTGGAAACATTACCGCTAAGAATGGAAAAACATTGCGCTAACGCTCTAAAACTAGCAGAATTTTTAGATAGCCATGAAAAAGTTAACTGGGTTAAATATCCGGGCTTAAAAAATAACCCTTATCATAATTTAGCCAAAAAATATTTAAATAATGGTTTTGGTGCTGTTTTTACTTTTGGCATTAAAGGAGGAGATGAAGCTGGTTTAAAGATAGTTGACTCATGCAAGCTATTTTCTCACGTTGCTAATGTTGGGGATTCCAGAAGCCTTATAATCCATCCTTCATCTACTACTCATAGTCAATTAAGTGATGCAGAAAAAAAACTCTCCAGCACAACTAATGATGTTGTTAGATTATCAATTGGTATAGAAGATATTAGTGATATTATTGGCGATTTAAAACAAGCTTTAGAGACAATTTAAAGCAAAATTGTCAAACACCAAATATATTTAATCCTCATATTCTTATTAAAAAAGAATCTAAAGCATATTTTACTGAATTATCACACATATTTATAACTATATTATAAAATTACTTGGATGGCCCCAAAATGAATTTTATTACAGAAAAAAACCTGCTGAGAATGGAAACAATAATCTAAACTCAGTATTATATCTTGCTAGATTAGAAAATATTTCAAATTCTCACGCTACTAAATTTACAATCTTAATTTTATCTCAGCAAAAATTCTTGCAGCAATTATTATTGTCATAACAACTAGAGATTTTTATGACTAATAAATATTCTTGCCAAAAAAACCCAAAAATTTTGCATAAATAGAAGGAAATATAGGGAGATAATCTTTAAAAATCAGAAATCTATATAATATTATAGGTAATAACGGATAAGATACCTAAATTAATTTTAATTGAAAATGTTAAAAATCATTTTCTAAAATTCTTCGTTCATTTCCTATCAATTTATTACTTGAATTTGATTCATAATTATCAATAATTTAGAAAAGCAGTTTTCTTAAAACATATTAATTATTACGCGTTATTTGACCTTAATTAAAAAATACTGTATAATTAATGAATATTAACTTTTTTAAGGATAGATGATGGGAGAAGATTATTTAAATAAATTATTAGAAGCAAAGCATAAAATAGAGCTTTCACCTAGAGAGAAAAAACTAGAAAAACTAGCAAAATTAGCACACACATGGGTATCCCTTCAGGAAGAATTAGACAAAAATCCTTCCAAGGAAGTTAAACTTGATATCGAGAAGCAGCAGAAGGTAACATTAGATAAAATTAAATCATCAGATATTAATCTAGCAGACATATCAGGAAATGAATTTAAGATCATGTTCGGAGCTTATGACAAATTATGTAAAGACGAAAACAAAGGTAATGGTCCTAATAGTAGATACAGAAAAAAAGAATGTTTTGCTAAAATTGGATCCGATAAAAACTCAAAGATTAAAAATATAAAAAATTTTTTTAGTAATTCAGATCGAATAGAACTTGATAAAGCAGATAAAAAATTTCATAGTGAAAAAACTTACTTTAGCAAAATTCAAGACATATTTAGCAACCTATACCAAGCAGCTAAAAACAAACTTACAATTAACTCTAGTACAAGATCCAATAACAGCACAACTGATGTTCCTCCAACACTAACAACTAAAAAACAAATAGCACCACAACAAACATCAGTAATAATTACACAAACACCACTTAAACCTCCAGTTGAAAGAAAAGTGAAAACTACATTCAATCAACTACAAGCACAACAAGCTGAAAGTGAAGAAGGTACAGGGCAACAACAAGAAACACCTAGCGTATCAAGATTAAGGGAGGCCTTAGAAAGGGAGGCCAAAAGAAGGGCTGCCATAGAAAGGGAGGCCTTAGAAAGGGAGGCCAAAAGAAGGGCTGCCATAGAAAGGGAGGCCTTAGAAAGGGAGGCCTTAGAAAGGGAGGCCTCAAAAGAAACACAAGGCACAACTGAAGATAAAGATTCACTTTTAGCTTTAACTAAAGAAGTTGAAGAAATGCTATTGAAAGCAAAACAGGGAGCACAAAGAGATAGAGATAGAGAACCAGTTACGCGTAACTTTTCACCTCAAAAAGTAGAACCAGTAGCAGAACCAGTAGTAAAACCAATATTAAAACCAAGTGGTGCATATAAAAGAAAACAAGGTAATGGTAAAAAATCTATTACATTTATGGATACAGAGGAACCAAGAGTGAACCAAAAACCAACAAATACTGGTAATAGTAATGCATCACAAACAATTACAGGTTCACAAAAAAAATTAAGAGCAATGGAAAGTGAAAGGAATAACGCTCTTTGGGATAAACTATACTATGGAGCAGTTAAAAAAGAACTTTTACAATTTGCAACAAATAACACTAGAGAAGGTGATTCTAGGAGAGTTGATCTTAAATTGCGTGACCCAAGAAGCAATCAAGTTAAAACTGTTCCGGCATTATTTACAAGAAAAAATGGTGAGCCTACTTTTAATATAGCTGGCCAAAGAAAGACAACCAATGGTGGCTTAACTTTAAGAGAGGTAGAAAATAGATTTGATCAAGCAGTAAAAAGTTGTTCCACTGCAGAACAGAGAATTACAAATCTAGAAATCGCACAACAACGAGTGGCATTGACTGAAATAAATAGAAATCGACAACCAACTTCATTCCAGAGAGAAACACTACCTCCTAAAAATGAACAACCTACTCAAAATACACGACCTACTACTCAAAGAAGACAAACAGGTATTACACCACCACGTCAAATGAATAGAGATGGAGGTCGAACTACTATGTGCAGATAAAAAATCATAGGATTTTAAACATATACCAAAAGAGATAAATAAATTTTATCTTAAATAGGAAAACCGCAGATCTCGGTATATTAGCAAAAGGGTATTGTTAATTGGTATTGTTAATTAAACATATCTAAATATAAGATTCCTTTATTTATTAACTTTAAATAAAGGAATATAATGAATAGTTGCCCAAAATGCCAAGGAGCAAATACTAGGAAAGCTGGTTTTATGAAAGGTAAGCAGCGTTATAAATGCAAAAATTGTGTTTATTATTACACGGTATCTCAAAAATCAGGGTCAGCTATAAAGCTAAGAAGCGTCAGGCTCTAGAGTTGTATTTAGAGGGTTTAGGGTTTAGATCAATAGCCAGATTTCTTAATTTTAGTCATGTAGCGGTTTATAATTGGATAAAGCAATATGGCAATAATCTTGATTTATTACAAAATAAACATGATATATGCGTAACTGAAATTGATGAAATGCATAGCTATGTTGGTTCAAAAAAAACGCAGTCTGGATCTGGATTGCTGTTGATAGATATGCAAAGTAATTCGTCAACTTCACTATTGGCGATAGATCAACAAAAACTGGGAAAGAACTTTGGCAAGGAATAAAAGATAGAGCTAAAGGATTTATTATGACTGATTATTAGAAGCCTTATGAGAGCTTATTTCCAAAAGGCCAACATACTCAATCCAAAGCTCATACTTATACGGTCGAAGGCTACAACAGTTTATTTAGGTATTTTCTTGCTAGACTTAGAAGAAAATCTAAATGTTACAGTAAGTCAATGGAGATGCTCTATATTTCAGTAAAGTTATTGATTTTAAAGAGAAATGGATTGTTAGATATGCTTAATTAACAATACCTAATATCAAATCTATCTGAAGATCTGCAGGAAAAATATTGGCTTGGAATAAATCAGAGAATTTTTAATCCAAGTGAGGATGATTTGGAATATCTAATAAAAAACTTAATCAAGTTTAAGCGTCCAAAATATGCATTATCTATAATTGAATTTCAAAAAGTTAGTTCAGATCAACTCATCAATTTACTAGAAGATATTTCAAGTAGTAATTCAGAATTTGATAAGGCATATAACATCCATTCATATATAATTGAAGAATTATTCAAGGTTCTATCAGAAAGAACTGATGTAGCAAAAGATCGCCTTTCTGGATTAGAATTTTTATATATAAAAACATTAGAGCACACCTCATATGGAGTTCCAAATTTAGAAAAGGATATAGCTAATTCTCCTCAACTCTTTGTTCAAGCTTTAGCTATCTCTTTTAAAAGAAATGATCACAAGGATGATATTGAAAAATGGTTGGGAAAAAATGCTAAAAATAACGAAAACATAGCTTCTGCAACCTACTCAATATTGAGTAAAATAAAGCGAATTCCAGGCACTAAGGAAAATGACATTATTGACAAAGATGTTCTTTTGTTGTGGGTAGAAGAGGTAAAGCTAAGCTGTCGTGAAAATGATCGAGTAGATATTGGAGATCAATATATAGGTGAATTACTATCAAAATCCAAAATAGGACTGGATGGAATATGGCCTTGTGAGGCCGTAAGAGATGTTTTAGAAAAATACCAATCTGAACATATCAATATAGGCTTTTCTATAGGTGTTAGAAATTCTCGTGGATTTTTTAGTAGAGGGCTAGACGAGGGAGGAAAACAAGAAAGGAATTTGTCGAGTAAATATAGAAATTGGTCTCAGAAAATAAAAAATAGTCATCCACATGTTTCAGCCATTCTTGAATCTATCGCTAATGGTTATGAAAAAGATGCTCAATTTTGTGATGATAAAGTAGAAGTTGATAAATTCACTAATAACTAATGCTATTTATTTCGAAGTAAAATACGCCACCCGACCATTTCTCTAACCTCGGCAACCCTTGAAAACACTCAAGGTTAATTGGGGGTTAACCAAAACCAGTTTCAAATAGATCAAGTTCGATATTTTTGCCCGCTAGTCGGTACACAAAGTTCGTTATTTTTTTACTAAATCCAGCGTTTATGAGGGTTGCCTAAAATCTTCGTAGCCAACTGGTAGGGGAGAAAGAGAGAGAATTTTGCTTAATTTTGGGTAAATTTTTAGGAATTTGGAGAGGATTTCAACAACTGGTCTGGAATTCCATACCTCGCTAAAGCCCGCTGACACTGGGGTTTCGTGGGGTGGTGTGATTTTTGAAATCTATGTGGAGACTTGGTTCGATTTTTGAAAAATGGCTCCCCTTAGTGGGCGTGTTACGAACTAATAGATATGAAGAAGTTTTAAATTTTGGCTCGTATTATTCCAATAATTGTCAATATTGAGCTTATAAATTGACTTTTCTCATATACTCCTGCACAGTATATTTATAGAATTGTTTTAACCTCAGTTGATTTTTCTTATGAAGGTACTAATAATTACAACATTAATGTTCTTTATAGCCACAAGAGCAAACTCTCAAACATTTGATGAGCTTGTAAAGGGTATTAATAGTCATTCAAAAATTGAATCATTAAAAAACGAGAAACAAGCAATTTCTAAAGAAGGTAAGGCAAAAAGTAGGTGGGCAGAGCCTCAGCTTAAGCTTGATGCTATGAATCTTCCATCAGAAGATCCAAAAACTGGTCTATCCCCTATGAGTTCTATTGGAATCACTCTTTCGCAAAAAGTCCCATTAACATCCAAATATTCAAACATCCTTAAATTTTACAATTCCTTAGCTGATACCCAGAAGTATAAATTAGATATTCTTAAAAGAGAGATTATCCTGGAAGTTTGGAATCACGCTATCAAAAAAGAAGAAATTATTAAATCTATCAAGATATATAAAGAAAATACCGGCTGGATTGCTGGAATGATTAAAGTTTCGGAAAGGTTGTATTCAACTGGAAAAATATCTCAACAAGCAATATTGGATTTAAAAATAAGGAAAAGTCAGATTGATTCTAGTATAAAAACAAATGAAATTCTGCTGGATAAAATTGATAGTAGTTTATCAAAGCTACTAGATAAGCCAGATCAAGATATTTCTCTCCATATTAATAGTGTTCCTTGGGAAAAGATTGAAAATATTTCTATGGAAGAAGAAAAAGAAACTCCTCAAGAGTTATTACTTGTATCTCTGGCTAAAGCCTCATCATATAAGGAAAAAGCGGATAAACAAAATAGAGTGCCAGAAATTAATGTCGGTTTAAATTATAAATCTAGGGATGATGTTGATAGTCATGGGGATTTTATTGGAGGATTTGTGTCTATTCCAATTGGAGTTGGGGCAAGAAGTTATCAATATGAGTCATCAGCCTATAATTATTCTAAGGCAAAAAGTGATTTAAAAGCTTATCAAAACGAGCTTGTCTCCCTTAAGAAAGAGTTAAAATTAGAAATTAAGAAATTAGAATCAGAGTTAGATATCTTAGTTTCTCACACTATTAAATTTGCTGAAACTTCACGCAAAATATCATCCAAAAGATATTCTGTTGGTAATGCTGATTATTTGCAGTTGCTAAGAAGTGAATTGCAATTGCAGAATTTATTGCTTCAAAAAATAAAAATAGAGTCAAAGATTAAGGAAAATAAAGCCCTGTATCTTTTTGAATCTGGTTTAGATATTTATTAACTTGAGAAAATATTATGACAAATAAAATAACTGTTAAGAAAATAATAATTGCTATTGTGGCAACTCTTATAGTCCTTGGAGGATGGTTTGCGATTAACCGGTTTTCATCACCTAGCAAGGTGGTTATGCAAACAACAAGTTACTATACTTGCTCTATGCACCCGCAAATAAGAGAAAGCAAAGCTGGAAGATGCCCTATTTGCGGAATGAATCTAACTCATATTAAAAATGAAGAAAACCACGAAGGGCATGATCATATGAATAAGGATAAGATGGAAGAGGTAGAAAGTGTAGATCATTCCAATCATCAAAAGCCTGCTGATATGAAGGTTGAGAATAAGTCCGTGCAAATGGTAAAACTTACATCGAAACAAATACAGAATTTTCATTCTACTACATTCTTAACTCAAAAACAAATAATATCAAAAACACTTAGGCTTCTTGGCAAGGTAGTTCAATCAGAAAAAAGACAATCGAATATTCCAGCCAGAATTGGAGGAAGAGTTGAGAAGGTTTATATTAATTCAACAGGTTCTTTTATTTCAAAGAATGATCCTGTAGTTGATATTTATAGCCCTGACCTCATTACAGCCGGAGAGGAATATTTAATATCATACAACAGCAATCAAAAAGATTTATTATCCCAATCTAAAAGAAAATTGAAATCATGGGGAATAAGGGATTTTCAGCTTAAAAAATGGTCAAAAAAAGGCAAAATACCAAGAAACATTACTATTTATTCTAATGTGGGTGGGATTGTAACAAAGAAAAATGCTGTTGAGGGTAAGTACTTTGTTGAAGGACAATCTTTCTATGATTTAGTGAATCTTTCAACAGTTTGGGTAGATATGGATGTTTATGAGCATGATGCAGGGCTTATTAAAATGGGACAAGAAGCTCATATTGAATTTGTTGCACATAAGGGCGAAAAATGGAAAGCTAATATAGATTTTATTTCCCCTATATTAAATGAGAAAACTAGAACATTAAAGGTTCGTACAACTTTAAAAAACAAGGATGGAAAGCTAAAGCCAGGAATGGTTGGCGAGATACATATTATTGCGGATTCATCTAATAGTGTTTTAGTTGTTCCTAATTCAGCTATTATTGACACTGGGAAAAGAAAAATAGTTTGGATAGAAAAGGGTTCTAACAATTATATGGCAACTGAAATTCAAACAGGAATTGAGGGGAAGGAGTTTACAGAAGTGAAATCTGGGTTAAACGAAGGGGATATTGTGGTAATGAGTGGCAACTTCCTACTTGATGCCCAAAGCCAACTAAGTGGTAATAATGTAATTCATAGTCACTGATATGCTGGATAAATTTATAAATAACATAATAAAATATAGATCCTATGTAGTTATAGCCTTTGTTTTTATATCTATCCTAGCGGTCTATTCTTTCGTAACAGTAAAAGTTGATGCAATTCCAGATATCGGGGAGAATCAACAAATTATCTTTACAGATTGGTCAGGAGTTTCTCCAAAAGACATAGAAGAGCAAATCACCTATCCTCTTTCAAATCTAATGCAAGGTATTCCAGGAATTAAGGAGGTGCGCGGAATGAGTGCTTTCGGTTTTTCAGTAATTTATGTAATATTTAAAGATGACATAGATTTCTACTGGTCCCGCACCAGAATTCTGGAGAAGCTAACGCAGGCCCAAAATATTTTGCCAAAAGGAGTTATTCCTACAATAGGAGCGGATGCAACAGGGCTTGGACAAATATTTTGGTATTCAGTTGAAAACGAAAAGGATAATCCAAACCCGAAATCTTTGGCAGATTTGCGCTCAATTCAGGATTGGTATGTAAAATTTCACTTACAGTCAGTTGATGGAGTTTCAGAAGTGGCTTCAATAGGTGGATTTGTTAAGGAATATCAAATTGATATTGATCCATTACAACTTTTTGCAAGAGATTTGCATTTCTCAAAGTTAATTAAGGCAATTAAAAATTCCAATATTGATGTTGGTGCTGAGGTTATAGAAAAAGGCGAAAGGGAAATAATTGTCAGAGGATTAGGATTTTTTAAATCGATTGAAGATATAGAAAATGTCGTAATAGATGTAAAAAACAATATACCTATTTATGTGAAGGATGTTGCTAATATTCATCTTGGCTCTTCTTTTCGCAGGGGTGTTTTATATGGTGGAGAAAGAGAAATAGTTGGAGGGGTTATTGCCTCTAGGTTTGGAGAAAACTCTAAAGAAGTAATAGGTAGAATTGAAAATAAACTCTCAGAAATCTCTAAAGGATTGCCTGAAGGGGTAGAGATAAAGTCATTTTATAATAGAAAGGATGTTATTCAAAAAGCAATTTCTACGGTATATAAGTCCATTGTTGAGGAGATTATTATTGCGGTTTGCGTGATAATGTTCTTTCTGCTTCATTTTAGATCGAGCATTCTTATATCTCTTACATTGCCACTTGGGGTTGGGGTTAGTTTTATTCTTATGAAAATCTTTGGAATAGATAGCAATATTATGAGTTTAGCTGGAATTATTGTGGCCATAGGAACCATGGTTGATATGGGAATTATTATGACAGAGAATATCTATTCTCACTTAAGTCAAAATCCAAAAGATAGAATTAAGTCTATAATAAATTCTACAAAAGAAATCACGCCAGCAATACTTACAGCAATTGCTACAACAATTATTACATTCCTACCGATTTTCTTTTTACAAAATGCAGAAGGGAAGTTATTTACTCCACTTGCTTATGCAAAAACATTTGCTCTTATTGGCTCTGTTTTGGTTGCCGTATTCTTGATTCCTGTATTGTCGGTATTTTTCCTTAAGGGAAAATTAAAGCCCATAGAAGAGAATAAAATTTCTCGTAAAATAATAGAAATATATAAACCAATATTATCTATAACTTTAGATAATCCTAAAAGATTTCTTGCTATTCCAATCATTATTTTACTTGTTGGAGGGCTTGCGTATAAACAATTAGGCAATGAATTTATGCCGCAATTAAATGAAGGGGAAATCCTATATATGCCAACTACGGTTCCAGGGGTAAGTATTACAAAGGCTAAGGAGTTAGTTGTTCAGTCAAACAAGATAATAGAATCTCATGAAGCAGTTGAATCTTCCATAGCAAAAATTGGAAGAGCCGATACCTCTCTTGACCCAGCCCCTATTTCCATGGTGGAGACAATAGTAAAGCTAAAGAAAGATGCAAAAACTAAAGATATTTATAAAATAATGGAGGAATTAGACCAAATGGTTCAGATTCCAGGATTTATAAATAGTTGGGGCTTTCCGATTCAAACAAGAATTGCGATGATCTCCACTGGTATAAAGACTCAAATTGGCATCAAAATATTTGGAGATGATTTGAAGAAGTTGGAGCATATCGCCTCACAAGTTGGAAAAGAAGTAGAAAAAGTAAAAGGAGCTTATGGGGTGTATTCTGAGAAAATTACCAGTAAGCCATATATTGAGTTTGATATAGACAGAATCAAAGCATCTAGATATGGAATAAACACAGGAACAATAAATCAGATTCTACAAACTGCCGTTGGAGGCATGGCTATTTCTACATTTTACAATGGTAGAGAAAGATATAATATAAGAGTCCGCTACAAAAAAGAACTTCGCGATTCTATTGAGGAATTAAAACGAGTTCTTGTTCCATCTCCGCTAGGTTCACATATACCAATTGGTCAATTAGCTGATATTAGAATTACAAATGGCTCTGCAGCAATTAATTCTGAAGATGGTTTTTTGAGGTCAATGGTGCTGTTAAATGTTAGAGGTAGAGACCTAGTTGGTTTTGTAAATGAAGCAAAAGAAATTATAAGTAATAATATAGAATTGCCAAAAGGGTATTCTATAAAATGGGCTGGTGAATATGAAAATCAAGTTAGGTCATCAAAATATCTTCAAATCCTTGTGCCTCTTTCGATTTTAATTAATTTACTGATCTTATTTTTTAACTTTAGATCATTTAGGAATAGCTTAATTATTTTATCAGCAATTCCAATTTCAATTGCTGGAGGGATGATATTATTATGGTTTTCAGGATTTAATTTATCTGTGGCTGTATGGGTTGGGTTTATTGCCCTCTTTGGAATAGCTGTTGATAATGGAGTTGTTATGATGACTTATATAGGAGAGGAAATGAAGAAGATAAAACCTAGATCTATCATAGATCTCAGAAAGGTAATAGTTGAAGCAGGATCAAGAAGAATTCGTCCTTTGCTGATGACAACAGCAACCACAATATTTGCTCTCCTGCCCATTATGTGGTCAACTTCTATTGGAAGTGAAGTAATCAAACCAATGGCTATGCCAGTGCTTGGGGGAATGTTGTTTATGTTGGTAGGGTTATTTATTGTGCCAGTTTTATTTTTTGTTTTTGAGAAAAAGAAATTAAATATATCATGATTGAGATTATACCTAACCTACATCCAATATTTGTTCATTTTACAGTTGCTTTACTATTAGTATCTACTGCTTTGTTTTTAGTATCGAAAATAGTCAAAAATAAGAAGGTTTTAGACGTTATACTCAATACCGCATATGTAAATCTCTGGATAGGATTCCTCATTACTATTGTGACAGTATCAATGGGATTTTATGCTTATTATACAGTCGCTCATGATTCACTATCCCATTTAGCAATGACTGATCATAGAAATTGGGCATTGGCAACGTTTGGAATGTTTATTGCAGTGTTTATTTGGTCTATTATAAATTACCGCAGCAAAATACAGCATAATTCTCTTTTTGTAACCTCTCTTATTATTGCAAGTGCATTGCTTTTAACAACTGCCTATAAGGGGGGAGAAGTGGTTTATAGGTATGGCATAGGGGTAAAGTCTTTGCCAAAAGTTCATGATGACGGAGGGCATAAGGGTCATTCTCATGAAGAAAAAGAGAGTTTCCATAAAAGCAAAGTTCATAAACATTAATTTATTAAACTAAGATATGACAAAAAAACATCCGTGCCACTCAAAAGAAATAAGCAGAATCAACAGAGTCATTGGCCAGCTTGAAGGGATAAAAAGAATGATTGAAGGTGACAGATATTGCATAGATATATTGCAACAGGTAAAAGCTGTAAAATCGGCCATGAAATCAATCGAAGCCAATATCTTTGCCACACATTTAGACTCATGTATTAAAGAAGCTTTTGAAACTAAAGACCCCAAGAATATTGAAGCAAAGGTTAATGAAATAAAAGATGTGTTTAAGAAGAATCAGAATGACTGATAATTTTAAATTAATTTATCGTAATCAAATTTTTTTTCATAAATGAGTAGAAATTTAGATTTGTTGCAGATAACATTTTAGGAATGTTGAAATTCAATTCTACAGTACATTTATTAATCATCATATCAATGCTATTTGTTGGTGTTGCTTCTGCTCATATATGTTTGGATGATGGTACAGAAAATAATACCTCTATATCACTAATGCCCGATCAATCTGATGACAACTCTTCTTCTGATATAGCATTTGATTGCTGTGAATCTTCTTGTCATCATGGTTGTAACCATATTTTTACTCTTAATCAAAATGTAATTTCGGAGCTTTCTGATTTTGCTGGCATTGGTCTTATTGATTATTACAATTACCCACTCCCTCTCAAACACGTCTTTCTTCCTTCCAAACCTCCCAAAGCATAACAATTAATTAAGGGCTACTATTGCCTGTTATTATTAATTGTTAATCAATGGGAAAATCATGAATTTATTAAAAAAATTACCGTGCATTTGCACTATATTTATAAGCCTTTTCTTTGTGGCTAAATCTTATGCTTATGAGCCTCATAAGCCTAAAGATCACAAATATGAAGAGTCAATTTATCAAAATAATAAGGTTATAACTTTAGAAGAGGCAATAAATTTAGCCCTAAAGTTTTCACCAGCAGTTAAATCTTCAAAAGCAGGAGTAACAGCAGCTAGGGGTTTAGAAAGACAGGCTGGATATTGGAGTAATCCTGAGCTTGAGATTGAGGCAGAAAATATTTCTGGAACAGGGCCATATTCAGGGTCTGATTCTGCTGAATATACTTATAGCCTATCTAAATCTCTTGATATAAGTGGGAAAAGGTCTGCTCGTAAAAATGCTGCGACACAAGCAAAAAAAGCTGCTGATAGTAATTTTACTACTGCCAAGTTTAAAATAATGCGTAATATTCATGTTGCATATGCTAGTGTTTTGGCAGAGGCAGAAGCATTAAAGCTTGCAAAAGAGCAAGAGTTGCTAGCTAAACAAATATTAAGAACCGTTTCCAAGCGAGTTAATGCAGCAAGAGAATCAGAAATTCAAAAAATTAAAGCAACTGTTGCTTATGAAAGTGCGGTAATTGCAACTAGTCAGGAAAAGCAGCAATTTAATTCAGCTAAGCAAAATCTTGCTAAATTACTAGGCAAAGACTCATTAGATGTATCTTTAGATCATTCTCACTTTTTTGCCCTTGTTTCTCCTGATCCTATTACAACATATCAAACAAAGCTAAGTGATTCTCCTATTTTAAAAAGATTTTATTATTTGAGCAAAGAAAAGGAATTTGCTTTTGATCTTGAAAAATCTCAGAAAATTTTAGACCCAACAGTAAAAATAGGAATTAGAGAATTTAGAGATAGTGATGAACAAGCATTAGTTGCGGGTCTATCTATTCCTTTCCCAATTTTTAACTGGAATCAAGGTAATGTATCTCATGCAAAAGCAAAACTAAGCCAAGCAAGAAGTGAAGAATTAAAAGCTAAATTATCTCTTGAACAAAGCCTAATTGAAGAGTGGAGAAATTGGCAAATATCCTACCAAACTGCTGATAAGCTAAGAAATAAAATATTACCAACAGCTAAAAAAGCATTCAGAGTAGCAAAATCAGGCTATGAAAAAGGTAAGTTTCCTTATCTAGAAGTATTGGATGCACAGCGTACTTTATTTGATGCTAGAGCAAAATACCATACAGCTTTAAAGCAATATCACATTGCCAGAGCAAATATAGAATTAATCACAACTCCAACTAATAATTTAAAAGGTAAAAACGATGAATAAAATAATAAGGATTATGCTGTTAGCGCTAACATTTACAATTGGATCAATTTTTATATCTACACAAATATCATTTGCTGAAAATCAGCATAAACATGGTCATGATGAATCTAATCATGATGAAGAAGATGAATCTATGCCAAATAGTGATGAGAATAAGGAGCATAATGACCATGAGGAGAATAAGGAACATAATGGCCATGAGGAGCATAACGACAACCGTGAAGAACACAGCGAGCATGAGGAACATGAGGAAAGTATAGCTACCATATCAGAAGAATCGGCACAAAATGCTGGGATAAAAACTAGCCAAGTTAACCCTCAAACTATTTTTGAAACAATATCTTTAACAGGCAAAATTATTTTAGATCAAGATAGAACTTATGATATCAAAGCTCGTTTTCCAGGTGTTGTTAAAAATGTAAAAGTTAAGTGGGGACAAAAGGTTAAAAAAGGACAGATTTTAGCAGTTATTGAAAGTAATGATAGCTTGAAGTTATATTCTGTTAAATCTCCAAGGTCTGGTATTGTGCTAAAGCGTAATACGAATATTGGTAATGTTGCAGGAGATGAATCTATTTTTACAATAGCTGATCTTTCAAAAGTTTGGGTTGAGTTTCATGTTTTTCCAAGAGATATTCATGATATAAAAGAAGGTCAGGAAGTTGTTGTTCGCACCTTAGAAAATGGCACAAAAGATCGAGGCAAAATATCTCTGATACTACCAACGGCAGATTCTGAAAGCCAAACAGTAATAGCAATCGTTTCACTGGGAAATAAAGATTCAAAATGGAAGCCAGGAATGAGCGTGGAAGGAAAAGTAAAAATCTTAGAAAAACAGGCCCCAATTGCTGTTAATAAAAGAGCTATTCAGAGAATTGAAGGTGAAACTGTGATTTTTGTTAAAGAAGGTAGCGATAAATATGAAGCTCGTCATGTCAAATTAGGTAAAGGCGATGATGAATATATTGAGGTAATAGAAGGATTAAATGCAGGAGAAGAATATGTCTCACATGGCAGTTTTATTATTAAGGCCGATATTTTGAAATCTACAGCAGAACATTCACATTAAATAAATAGGGTAAAAAATATGTTAAAAATAATTAATTTCTCCATTCATCACCGCTTTATCATCATGATAGCCGTGGTATGCTTTATGGCTCTTGGAATCTATAATTTCCAAAAACTCCCAATTGATGCAGTGCCTGATATTACAAATGTTCAGGTGCAAATCAATACAGAGGCAAAAGGATATTCACCTTTAGAAGTTGAGCAAAGAATCACTTTTCCAATAGAAACTGCATTATCTGGAATTCCTAAAATGGATCATACCAGATCATTATCTCGCTATGGCTTATCGCAAATTACAGTAATATTTGAAGATGGCACGGATATTTATTTTGCCAGACAGTTAATTGCTGAAAGATTACAGCAAATTAAGAATATACTTCCCCAGAATATAGAGCCTACTATGGGCCCAATTAGTACAGGGTTAGGAGAAATATATTTCTATACAGTCGAGGCTGAGAAGGATGCTAAAAAGGAGAATGGTGCTCCCTATAATCTAATGGATTTATTAACTATTCAGGAATGGGTAATTGTTCCACAACTCAGAAACTTAAAAGGAATTGTTGAGATTAATACCATTGGAGGACATGAGAAGCAATTTCACGTAAAGCCATATCCACAAAAACTCCTATCTTACAATATTACCATTAAAGATGTCATAAACTCTTTAGAAAATAATAATAATAATATTGGTGCAGGATATATTGAGAAAAATGGTGAACAATATCTAATTAGAATACCAGGACAGGTTCAAGATATTGATGATATTAAACATATCATTGTATCTAAAAAAGATGACTTAACTATTAGAGTAAGGGATATAGCAGATGTTCAATTGGGATCACCTCTTAGAAGTGGATCGGCAACAAAGAATGGTGAAGAAACTGTCCTTGGCACAGCAATGATGTTAATGGGAGAAAATAGCCAAGAAGTAGCAAAAAGAGTGGCTGTAAAATTACAAGAAATTAATAAAACTTTGCCAGAAGGTATAAAAGCAAAACCTATATATGATCGAACTGATTTAGTTAATAAGGCAATAGCTACAGTTGAAAAGAACCTCTTGGAAGGAGCTTTATTAGTAATTGTAGTTTTATTCCTACTGCTTGGAAATATTAGAGCCGCATTAATAACTGCTGCGGTTATTCCAATTTCTATGCTTATGACAATTACTGGTATGGTAAGAAATAATGTCTCAGGAAATTTGATGAGCCTAGGAGCGTTAGATTTTGGTCTGATTGTTGATGGTGCAGTAATCATTATTGAGAATTGTATTCGCCGTTTTGGAATTGCTCAAAAAGAACTAGGAAGAATCTTAAACAAAGAGGAAAGATTTAAACTTGCATCTGAAGCAACAGCAGAAGTTATTAAACCAAGTGTTTTTGGAGTTATTATTATCACAGTTGTGTATTTACCTATCTTCTCTTTAACAGGTGTTGAAGGGAAGATGTTTCACCCAATGGCATTTACCGTAGTTTTAGCTTTAACTTCAGCTCTTATTCTATCACTTACTTTTGTTCCAGCTAGCGTTGCTTTATTTGTAACTGGAAAAGTGGAAGAAAAAGAAAGTAAATTCTTAACTAAGATTAGAAACTGGTATGAGCCAATATTACATTACAGCATAAAACGTCCAAAAGAGATAATTATTGGATCTGTTGTCTTGGTGGTTATTAGCTTATTTATTTTAACTAGATTAGGCTCAGAGTTTGTTCCATCTCTTGATGAGGGTGATATTGCGGTGCAGGTTTTAAGAGCCCCTGGGACATCATTAACTCAATCAACCAATATGCAAAAAGATGTAGAGAAATTATTAAAAGATTTTGCAGAAGTTAAAGCGGTAATTTCCAGAATTGGCACAGCAGAAGTTGCAACAGATGCCATGCCCCCAAATATTGCTGATACTTATATACTTCTTAAACCCAAAAAAGATTGGCCTAAACCAAGAAAAACCAAAGAAGAACTCATTGAAAAAATGGAAATAGCTTTGGAAAAATTACCAGGCAATAATTATGAATTTTCTCAACCAATAGAATTAAGATTTAATGAGCTAATATCAGGAGTCAGAAGTGATTTAGCAGTTAAAATTTATGGTGATGATTTAGAGCAATTACTTAAATCTGGTAATGAAATATCAGAAGTTATTCAAAAGATAAAGGGAGCTTCAGATGTTAAGGTAGAACAAGTGTCGGGACTTCCAGTGCTCAGCATAATACCAAATAGAGAAGCTCTTGATCGTTTTGGCTTGAATATTTCTGATGTGCAAGAAGTAATAGAAGTTGCTATGGGAGGAAAAGAGGCAGGACAGCTTTTTAAAGGAGACCAAAGGTTTGATATCGTAGTAAGATTGCCTGAGAATTTGCGTAGCGATGTTAAAACCCTAGAAAGATTACCCATACCACTTAACACGAAAAACTATCCAAATTATGTTCCTCTTAGAGAAGTTGCTAATATTGATATAATTTATGGCCCTAATCAAATTAGCCGTGAGAATGCTAAACGTAGAATTGTCGTAACTGCCAATGTTAGAAATCGTGACTTGGGAAGTTTTGTAGAAGAAATTCAAGAGACATTATCCAAAAAAACAATATTACCTGCTGGATATTGGTTAGATTATGGAGGAACTTTTGAGCAATTAATATCTGCTAAAGCAAGGTTAATGATTGTTGTTCCTGTGGCTCTTTTATTGATATTTGGTCTGTTATTTATGGCATTTAATTCAGCAAAGTCTGCATTACTTGTTTTTACTGGAGTACCTTTGGCCTTAACAGGCGGAATTGCAGCTTTAGCTTTAAGAGGAATTCCATTCTCAATATCTGCTGGAGTTGGTTTTATTGCCCTTTCTGGTGTCGCTGTGCTAAATGGAATGGTTATGGTTTCTTTTATTAGAAATCTACAGGACGAAGGAATAAAGCTAGATGAAGCAATTATAAAAGGTGCATTAACTAGGCTAAGACCAATTTTAATGACAGCATTAGTAGCTAGCTTAGGTTTTGTACCAATGGCATTAAATACAGGAACTGGAGCCGAAGTACAAAGACCACTTGCTACTGTGGTGATTGGGGGAATTATTTCTTCAACAATTTTAACATTAGTGGTTTTACCGACTTTATATAGGTTTTTTCATATTAAAAAATTTAAGAAGAAAAATTATGCAAAATAATTGCTGTGATTCAAACGAGCATAATTGGGATTGTAAATATAGGATAATTTTATGGGTCGTTTTGTTCATAAATTTAGGAATGTTTATTTTAGAAATTTTCTCGGGCCTTATATCTGGATCGCAATCTTTACTTGCTGACTCTTTAGATTTCTTTGCCGATGCAGCAAATTATGGGATATCTCTATATGTGTTAAGTAAATCTATTACATTGCGCGCTAAGGCCTCTTTAATAAAAGGTTATACAATGGGCGTATTTGGAGCTTTTGTTGCCGTAAGCACAGTTTATAAAGTATTCTTTGCTGTCACACCAAAAGCCGAGATTATAGGGGCGGTAGGTTTTATAGCCTTAGCTGCCAATGTATTTAGTGCTTTTCTTCTGTATAAATACCGCAAAGGAGATAGTAATAGATCCTCTGTTTGGATTTGTAGCAGAAATGATGCAATTGCAAATGTTGCAGTTATTTTTGCAGGGTTAGGAGTGTGGATCACTAGCACAAAATGGCCAGATTTAGCTGTCGCGCTTGTTATTGCTCTTATCTCTTTAAGCGGGGCTTTTAGAATTATCAAACAAGCAAGAGAAGAATTATACAAGATAGAACCTTCCAAATATTAAAGGCTATTATCTTTAATAAACTAGCAGAAGATCTAGAAAATGAAGTTATACTGAAAACCAAAGATTTGCCACATTGTTCTACATGGAAAAATATAATGGAGGGATAGACTGACGAGATTAATTCCTGGCCGAAATAAAATAGCTAACTTACTTGATCATTCATGGTTCTAGAACTAAGTTAAATACATATATTCTCTTGTTTTAGAGTTAGAGATATTTTGTATTTAAAAATGTAATGAACAAAAAATACCAGCCTCAATATTTTTCAGATTATTTCAATATAGATAAATCAAAAATCAAAGAACTTGGAGTTTTTGACCCCATTCTCAACTTTGATACCAAAGTTTTTGTTGAGCCTCTTTTATTGCAAAAAAGCTCCAACGACATTATCAAGAACTCATATAGCAATTATCAGAAGTTTTTTGGTAATCTTTTACTCCTTCTACAAAAAGCCAAGCAAGCAAATGATAGTGACAAATGTTGGCGTACAGCAAAGAAGTTAGTTAATTTTCCTGAATATAGCTTTACTTGTATTGGTTATAGCTCAGGGTCAACAGATGGTAGAGGATCAGGGATAGAGTTTAATGATAAGATATTGCAAAGTGCTAAAGATATTGTTGAAACAGCACAAGATAATCCTGAGATATTTTTGCTTTTACCATTATTAGAAGAAGGAATCGCAGGCGATCGAATAAGTGATATGGTACAAAATATTATTGATGAAGATATTTGCAGATACACTGCTTATATCATGAACAAATTAGGACTAGAAGGTGATGTTTCTTATGAAACTAAAAATTTTAATCAATATAAACTGCTAGCAAACCCTTATTCTAAATCACCAATTAAATTAGTTCCAAAAGATGTTTTACTAAATTTACCAGTTGCAGATGATATTGATTCTTTGATTGAAGAAATGACCTCTCATAATGCAAGATTAAGAGATGTGATTAATAGAGATATTGGAAATATTTGGCACGAAACAACCAAGTCTTATAGAAAGGAAGTTCTACTAAGAGAAATTAAAACCAATAAAGAATTTTTTATAGAGACGTTAAAGGTTCTAAAAGAACATAGCTTTGAACATTATGATTTAGACCAAGATTATGAAGGGCTTTATAAATGGCTGGAAAATAGCCAAGATTTTATCAGAGTTGAATTAGCCAAAGAAACTAGAAATTGTAGTGATAGTGTAGAATCAATATCTTTTGCCGTTGAAGCTATTATAAAGCATTTCAAAGATACTATTGAGAATAAGGAGATATGGCGAACATTTTGGACTAAATGTGACACAACCTTTAAGCATGTAAGAGAGTTTTACTCACAAATGCTTTTGTTTACTGTTTGCAACTCTTGGCTTGCTTCACAAGATAGCAATATGATGGTTGAGATAGTGCATAACAAAAAACAGATAGATCTTAAATTTACTATTTCAGGTAAAAATAATCTTATCGTTTGTACCAAACATGCAAACAATACCTATTTGCTAAAGGGGTATAAAAACTTGCTAGAGAAATATCGTAATAAAAATGGTGAGACTGGCTATTATCTAATAATGAATTTCAAAGAAGATAAGGCAAACCAGTTAAAGGAAATTCAGATTATTGAAAACCCAATATGTAAAATATTTGAGGTGGATGTTGCTCAAAGAATTGAAAAAGCAAAAAAGCAGGAAAAGAGTGATGATTGGGAAATTAAGATGACTGATTGGAGCCTAGATATAGATGATAGTTTTCTATCTTTTGATGATTATGAGCTAAAGGATGTTGAAGAATTTAGAAAGGCAAGATCAAAAGGATCTAAGAAGAAAAATGAAAAAACAGATAACATTAAGTTTCATGTTATCAAGCACATGTTTATCAATAAAAGGCAGGAGAATAAAAGCCGAAATGTGAGCGAAATATCTAACTTGATTATTAATGAACTAAACAACCTAGAAGAAGCTAATTTTAATGATTTTGCTAAAAAATACTCTATTGGAAAGACTCTTTATATAAAACAAACCCTTGAATATCTTGATAAAAAACAAGATGGAGGACAGGTTTCAGAATGGTGTTATCAAGTATCACAAGGTAAGTGGTAAATTCTTTTTGCTAGCAAAAGGAATCTTTCTGCTAGCAGCAATCTACATATCCCCAAAGTTATAAATCATAATTCCAACGTAATATTAATTTTATGTTGGAACGTGACTGATTTAACCCAATCAATCCAAAATCTATATAAAGGCGAAATATCGCAAGGCGAGGCAGAAATTGCCAAGAATAACCTTGTGGGGTTTTTTCGTGTTTTGCAAAAAATTGAGGAAAGGCAGAGCCAGCATAAAGGCAATATTACTCAAAATGTAAATAATGAAGTAATAAAAAATTATGCAAATAACAGAAATCCAAATTGAGCTTATTAAGCCAAATAATGGGCTTGTTGGTTTTGCTAGTCTGGTTGTTGATGGCAACATCTACCTTTCAAGCATAGCAATTCACAAAAAACTAAACTCATCAGGTTATCGCCTCACTTATCCAAGCAAAGGAAGATTCGCAATATTTCACCCAATCCATAAAGGGGCTAGTAACAAAATTGAACAGGCAATTTTTGCCAAGTTAAAAGATGTAATGAAGAAGGTTAAGAGCAATGCTGAAAACATCTTCTAAACGTAAAAGCCCTGTTAGGAAAATCCCTAAAAAGAAAATTAAGAAAGGACGTAGCTATACCGCTAAGGATGCAGCAAGCATGTTTGGAATTGATGAATCTGTTTTTCATAGATGGGTTCGGGAGGAAGGTTTAATTACTATTGATGACAAGAAACCTTCTATGGTTCACTGGGCTACTTTTCAACAATTCGCAGATCATAAAGAGAAATCATCTAAAATGGATATTGGAAATGCTGGAGATTTACCTTGCCTTGGTTGCTTTATGAAAAGAAGAGCATATGAGGATAAAATCACTATTATTAAGCAAAATAACAAGTTCTGGAAAGCAAAAGGTATCTGTAATTGTTGCGGATCACCTATGAATATGAACGTCACTGCATCTGAGTTTTTATTGACTATAACATGGGGTTATCAACTGGTTGAAACGCTACCTGTTCTGACTATAAAAGGGAGTAAAGATACCAGCGTTAGAACCAGTGGAAGGAAGGGAAGAAAAAAGACTAAGTTTCAGCCACAAATAGAGGTAAATTTTTACCCTGATAACGAACGGATAAAGCACAAGTATTTTATAAAAATAGAGCGTAAATACGATAAGAAAAAAACCGTGCCTAAAATAATTTCTTCAATCAGTGATTATGAAGAATATAGTAAATATAAGAGCTTTAAATCATTCTGTTATGATGATGTAGATGGATTCCAGAAATACATCATTGAAAAATACGGCCATAGCGCGCAAACAGCCCATCGCACAATGAATTACGTAAGAGAGTTCTTATTTTGGCTAAGGGAGCAAGATGGATATAAGAAAATTAAATATGACGATGTTGACGATTTGCACCTATCACTTAAAGATCAAGAAAGAGCAAAGGCAAACAAGCCAAAAGATTACCTTGATGCTGATAAGTGGCAGGACTTAATTTTAAGCCTAAAACCTGAAACGAATATTGAATATAGAGGACAAGCAATGCTGGCGGCATTATTGCTTACAGGCGTAAGGATTGATGCTTTAATATCGTTTAATATGGGTGATTTTAATTTAGATAGAAACTATGCTTTTCAAGATGCTAAACATGTAAATAGCAAATTTGCCTCTTCATGGAAAACTAACCTTTGGAAGTTTAAACCAGAGCTAAGGGAGATACTGGATAATTGGATTCATAAGCTGATAACAGAGCATAGCTTTACCAATGATGACCCTCTGTTTCCCAAAGTAAATATAACAACAAATGAGTTGAGCTTGTTTGAAAATTCTGGATTTTTAAAACACCCTATAAAAAGCCAGAGTATTTTGAGAGAGGAATTATACACACAATTAGAAAAATCTGGCTTAGGTCACTACACACCGCATACCATAAGAAACTCTCTAATAGCTTTATTTTTTAGCTTACCTTTAACTCCTGAACAGCAAAAAGCTATAAGCCAGAATATGTCACATAAGAATTTAGCCACTACTGTAAATGGTTATTATAAGGTTAGCGAATATAGGCAGGATGCTATTATTGAGGAATTAGATGTTGAGCATTTACTTAAAATGCAAAAATTACATGATAATCCAGAATATAAGTATATATTATCAAAAATGGATAGTGAAGAAGCCATACACGAGGTTTTCTTAGCTCTTACTAAAAATTAAGGATGTAACCATGAAATCAGTAATATTCGCCAGAGTATCATCAAAAGACCAAGAAGAAGGGCATTCTTTGGATGCTCAAGTTAATAAGGCCTTAGAATATGCAATTGATCATGATTTGCAGATTGTAAAGAAATTTAAGATTATCGAGAGTTCTACTAAAGGCAAAAGACCTGAGTTTAAACAGATGATTGACTTTATTAAGAAGTCAAAAGAGAAAATAGCTGTTCTTGCTTATAATACAGATCGTTTGCAGAGGGATTTTGATGAACAGTCACTTGAATTAAAGGGCTTGGTTAACAAGGATAAAGCGGAGATACATTTTATAAGTACGAAGCAAAAAATAACGTCACAGGCAGATTCAAGTACAAAATTTAGATATGGGTTAGATGTTCTGCTTGCTAATGATTATGCAAATAGAATTAGTGATAATGTAAAAAGAAGTAATAAGAAGAAGCTTGATGAAGGTACAATACTTGGTGACTCACCGCTTGGTTATTTAAACAAGCCAAGAATTGATAAAAAGAAGGAAAAGGTTGAAGTTTATGTTGATCCTGAGCGTGGCCATTTGGTTCAAAAGATGTTTGAAGACTATGCAACTGGTCTTTACTCAATGGAAGATTTAAGGGTATGGGCTGATGAAGCTGGATTAAGAAGCAAAAAAGATTGCAAGATTGGTAAGAGCCAAATTGAAAAGATGCTACGAAACCCATTCTATTATGGCTATATGCAATATCATGCTAAGCTATATAAACATATTCACCCAAGGCTTATATCCAAAGAATTATATGATGAATGCCAAGAGGTAAAGAGTGGCAGAAGAAAAGCTAAATCAAAAAGAACTCAGAAACCTTTTGCTTTAAAAGGAATGCTCAAATGTCATCATTGTGGTTGCGCTTACAGCCCAGAGATTAAAAAAGAGAAATATGTTTATATGAGACCAACTAAGAGCAAAGGTGATTGCAATTATTGTTTTCATTTAAACGAAAATAAAATCTTATCTCAAATTGAAGATGTTTTAAAGGGAATGCATATTCCTAAAGATATATTGTCTGAAATAGGTGAAGAATTAAAAAGAAGCTCAGATAAAGAGCATCAACATCAAATCCAAGAAAGCCAAAAACTACAAAATCAATATGAAGCCATCCAAACTAGAATAAAAAGGGCAAGAGAGCTTTATATAGATGGAGGGTTTACCAAAGAGGAGTATGACGAAGCTATGATGGATTTAGAAGCTGAAAGGAGCAACCTTGAAAGCAGAATGCAAAAGCTATCAAATGCAGATAAAGGTTTTAACCAAAATATCTCAACTATCTTTGAATTAGCCTCAAAAGCCCATGAGTTATTTAAAAGTTCGGATATTGAGGAAAAGAGGAGAATTATCAGTTTATTATTTCCGAACTTATCAATGGATGCTGAAAAGCTAGTGTTTGTGGTGCGTAAGCCGTTTGATATGTTCTTGAATCAGACTGATCGTCTAGATTGGCTCAGCGTATGAATCCCATTGCTAACTTTTTCTACAGCCCTTAAACCCTTGCTAAATAAGGCTTTACCAGTTGGCTTCTTATTTAGAGATTTTTCAACCGAACAAGCGGTAATTACTTTTTACGAAAAATTTATCCCTAATTTTTAGGATTCAATTCCACTAAAATTCTACTCCCTTCACTCTCAAATCTAATGCCCTCATTTTCAAGCACAGCAACAACTTTCTGCATTGTCTCAATTCTCAAGTTTCTAGCTCCTCTTTCAAAATCACCGATCGTTGCCTTGGCAACTTCCGCCCTTTGGCTTAAATCTTCCTGACTCCAATCCAGAAGAGCTCTGGCAGCTTTGCACTGTTTGTAATTAATTATGATATTCATGCGTTATTAACTTGATAAGTCAGTCTTTTAATATTACTATTAAGTTGTTTAGTATTAATACTAATATTCTTGGCTTTGATTATTCTACCAATAATCATTTTATTTCACAATCTTAATTTTTCTTATCATGTTTAACAAAATAGATAAAAATCATGATAAAATTGAGCAAGTTAAAAGTTTGGCTGGCTCAATTGCTCATGAAACAAGAAATCCGCTTGCTGGCATCAAAGGATGCTGTGAGTTGATGAGGGATAATTTAAATCAATTAATCGAATATGTTGATCTTATTGCCGATAGCTCAACTCAGGGCTTGGCAATGATTGATATGATTTTAGCCAATATTAGAGATGGCGAGGTTGATAAAAATAATTTTACCAATCTTTCAATTTCTGATGTAGTTAAAAAGGCATTGAAGCAATTTTCATATCAAAACCAACAAGATCGAGATTTGGTTAGTTATGATTTAAATGAGGATTTTATTTTTAAAGGCGATGAAAATATGATGATTTTCGTCATCTATAATCTGCTTAAAAATGCTCTTCATTACAAGATTAAAATTAAAATCAAAACTGAAGTAAAATCTGACGGCAATTATCTATATTTTAAAGATTATGGCCCTGGAATTGAGTCTGATAAATTGAAACTGATTTTTGAAAGCTTCTTCACCTCTGGCAAGAAAGATGGAACAGGACTTGGCTTACCATTTTGCCGAAGAATTATGAGAGCATTTGAAGGAGAAATTATTTGTAAATCTGAGATGGATAAAGGAACAGAATTTGAGATAAAATTTCCAAACTAAAAATATTCAAA
>CBFHSE010000007.1:0-47070 GCA_965658435.1 Rickettsiales bacterium
GGGTTTTAATGATAAATCTGGAACAAGATGGAAGTTCTGTATGGTTCCTCTTGGAGGCTATGTAAAAATGTTTGGCGATCAAAATGTCGCGAGCCAAGTAACTAAAAAAATAAAATTTAGTAAAAAAGAGAAGGAACAATCCTTTATATATAAGAGATTATATCAAAAATTTTTAATTGTTTTTGCAGGACCACTAGCTAATTACATATTAGCAATGATCATATTATTTTTTCTCTTTGCAATTTATGGTGTATCATTTTCATCTAATAAAATAACTGAAGTCGTTATTAATAGTCCTGCAAGTAAGGCAGGCTTATTAGCAAATGACAGAATATTAGAAATTGATGGAACAAGAATTAACAGTTTTAATGATATTCAAAAGATTATCCAGATAAATCCAGGCATTGATACAAAATTAATAATTGAAAGAAATAATAAAATTATTGAAAAAAATGTTATACCAGAAATCAGCATCAAAAAAGATTTTCTTGGTAATGAAAGTAAAATTGCTATTTTAGGAATTAAGTCAGACAAGGTTGAATATCATGAATTATCGCTATTTCAAGCTGCAACAAAAACTTTTTCAGAAACATTATCATTAACAATATTATCAATTAAAATATTGAAACAAATTATTTTGGGTCAAAGAGATATGTCCGATTTATCAGGTCCTATAAAAATAGCTAAATATTCAGGTCAAATTACAAAAAAATCTCTATTAAAAGATGAAAATGGCAAACAAAACCTATATTTAATTTTTTGGTTTGTTGCGATAATTTCAATCAATCTTGGTTTTATTAACTTGCTCCCTATTCCTATATTGGATGGTGGTCATTTACTATTTTATATAATTGAAGGATTAAGAGGAAAGGAAGTTCCAATAAGAATACAAGAAGTAATTTATAAGATAAGTCTTATTTTTCTGGTGATATTATTTATTATAGTAAGCTATAATGATATTTTGTCTTTATTTTGAAATTTCCGATGAAAATAATAATTATTATTTTATTTTTAATTAAGGTTTTTTCAACCAGCTATGCATTTGCATATAGTAAAAATTTAGAAGTAGTTGGAAATAAAAGAATAGAAACAGATACCATAAAATCATATTTAAATGACAATACTTCACAGGCTAACTTAAATAATACCCTTAAGAAATTATATGATACTGGTTTTTTTGAAGAGATAACAATTTCAAATAATGATAATTCATACATAATTAAAGTAAAAGAAAGAGCCATTATTAATGAAATTATTTTTAAAGGAAATAAAGCTATAAAAAATGATATTTTAGAAAAAGAATTAAGCCTCAAAGAAAGAGGCATATATAATAAATCAAATTTAATAAATGATATAAATAAAATATCAGAAATATATAAAAGAAATGGTTATGTTAATTTAAAAGTAACACCAAAAATTTATAAACTAAAAAATAATAGAGTAAAATTATATTTTGTTATTACTGAAAATAAAAAAAGCAAAATTAAAAAAATAATTTTTAATGGGAATAAAAACATTAAAAATAAAGAATTAAAATCAATTTTATCTTCAAAGGAAAAGAAATGGTATAGAGGATCAACAACATATTATGACCCTGATAGAATTAATCTTGATAAGGAGTTAATCAAAAATTATTACTTGAACCTAGGTTACGCAAATTTCCAACTATTAAATAGTAAAGTAGAATATATAGAACAGATTAGATCTTTTGTAATTAATCATCAATTATTTGAAGGAGAAATATATTATTTTAATAATATTGAAGTTATTGATAAATATAAAAACATCAAAATATCAGATGTAAAAAATAAAATTTCAATAAAAAAGGGAGAAAGATTTTCACTAAATAAAATAGAAAATAATATTGATAATATTATTAATTATTTAAATAATAAAGGGTATGCTTTTGCAGATATATCCTATAAAATTGAAAAAAATCTAGAGAATAAAACACTAAATCTTATATTTACAATTGATAATTCTCAAAGAATTTATATCAGAAAAATTAAAATTACCGGAAATAACCGAACAGAAGATAATATAATCAGACGTGAACTTAAAATAATAGAAGGTGATTCATATAGTAACAGCAAAATATTACGTACAAGACAAAAAATAGTTAATTTAGGATTTTTTAAAAAAGTTGAAATAAAAAAATATCCAGTTGCTAATAGCAATAAAATCGATATTGAAATAATAGTCACAGAGGATTCAACCGGTGAATTAAATATTGGGCTTGGATATTCAACTACTGAAAAACTTTTAGGAAATATTACAATTAAAGAAAGAAATCTTATGGGTAAAGCTCATAATTTAGGTTTATCATATCAGAAATCCTCAATTAGTAATGATATTGAGCTAAGCTATATTGTTCCTAATATAAGTAATAGAGATTTTTCATATGGAATAGATCTATATAATATTGATACTGAGTATGAAGACAGCATGACAAATGTAGAGTCAAGAGGTTTCAATCATAAGATTTATTATGAAATTAGTGAATTTCTGCATCAAAAAATAGAATATTCCTACAAAATAGATACCATAATTACGAATAAAAATAACGTCTCTATCTATATTAGAGAGCAAGAAGGAAAAAGTGAGTATTCTGCTATAAAACAAACATTATCATATGACAAACGTGATAATAAAATAAACCCCAATAATGGCTACAGCATCAAATTAAATACAGACCTCGCTGGAATTGGTGGAGATGTTAATTTATATAAAATAGATTTAGGATTTATAAATTATTATCCGATTATTAAAAATAAATTAATATTTAGAATGCTTATGAAATCAGGAATGATCAGAGGATATAATAGTAAAGACGTAAAAATTAACTATCGCTTCTTTATTGGGGGGTCAACTCTCAAAGGTTTTGATAGTTCAGGTATAGGAGCAAGAGACAAAGATGGTAACGCATTAGGTGGTAAATATTATGCTAGATCATCCTTAGAATTAGCCTTCCCTATTGGCTTGCCTGAAGAATTAGGATTTAAAGGATTAATTTATAACGAAGCTGCAATACTAACTGGTTTAGACGATAAAGCTATTGATATTAATGATGACTCATCTATAAGATCATCTATAGGGATTGGTTTAGCATGGGAATCACCATTAGGTCCAATAAGATTTGATTACGCTAAAGCAATCAAAAAGAAAAATTATGACAAAATAGAAAGATTCAGAATTAATTTTGGTAGCAGGTTCTAATGAAATACTTAATTATAATATTTTTATTATTCACATTTAAAATTGCTCACGCAGAAACTAATATTGCTATATTAGACATAAAAAAAATAATATCTGAATCAATAGCAGCAAAAAAAGCTTCGCAAAAAATTAAATCTAAACTTTCTGAATATCAGTTAGAGATAGATCTAAAAAGTAGCAAATTAAAAAAAGAGCAAGACAAGTTATTAGAACAAGCCTCTCTATTAACACAAGAAGCCATGCAAAATAAACAGGCAGAATTTGTAAAAAAAATAAAAGCGTTAGAACTAGAAGTTAACAAAAAAAAAGAAAATCTTGATAAAATCAATATCTCAGTAATTTCAGAAATAGAAAAAAATATTGATATAATAGTTCAAAAAATAGCTTTAGATAAAGATATCAATCTTGTTTTTTCAAAGTCTGAAATAATTCTAACTCGTGAAGTAGAAGATATTACTGAAAAAGTTACAGAAGAATTAAATACCAAGCTCACAGAAATAAAAATCAATTTTGAAGATGGTAAATAATTTATTTTATAAGCAAAAAATTCAAAAAACCTCACTTGAAGAATTATGTGAAAATTTTCACATAAAATTAATTGGAAAAAATCAGATAGTAACAGGTATCAATACTCTTAGTGCATCATCTGAGGATCAATTAGCATTTTTAACCAATAAATCATATTTAGAACAATTAAATAAAACTAAAGCAAAATCATGCTTAATATCATCTGATTTTATTGCAAAAGCTTTGGAAATAAAAAAAGAAATAAGCTATTTAGTTTCAGATTATTCATATGATAAGCTTTCACAAATTACTGAGTTTTTTTATTCTGAAAAAGAGCCTCAAAGGAAAATTAGCAGTAAATCATCTATATCTAATACTGCTAAATTAGGTCAAAATATTCATATTGGTGATCATGCCGTAATTCATGATAATGTTGAAGTTGGTGATAATAGCATTATTGAATCAGGTTGTTATATTGGAGAGAATGTAAAAATTGGTAATAATTGTAAAATTGAAGCTAATTGCATAATAAAATATACTCAGATAGGTAATAATGTTGAAATTTTATCAGGATCTAGTATTGGTCAAGATGGCTTTGGTTTTTCTCACGATGGAAAAAAATTTAAAAAATTGTTACAACTTGGCCTAGTTATAATTGAAGATGATGTTTCTATAGGAGCAAATGTCTGTATTGATCGTGGAAGTTTTTCGGACACCATAATTGGTTTCAATAGCAAAATAGATAATATGGTACAAATAGCCCATAATGTTCAAATTGGAAAACATTGTTTAATCGCCTCGCAAGTTGGTATATCAGGAAGTACAATTATAGGTGATTATGTTACCTGCGGAGGTCAAGTTGGATTTGCTGGTCATCTTAAAATTGGAAGCTATAACCGTTTTGCAGGTCAATCTGGAGTAACAAAACATATAGAAAATAATCAGGGAGACTTTTATGGTATGCCTGCACAGAAAAAAAAGGAATGGCAATTACAACAAATAAAACTAAAAAAATTAACTAAAATAGATAATAAAAATGGCTAAAGAAATCTTACATGAAGAGATATTAAAATTAATTCCTCATAGATATCCGATATTATTAGTAGATAAAATATTAGATTATGAAGAAAATAAAACAGCAACAGCACTAAAAAATGTTACATTCAATGAACCACATTTTAATGGACATTTTCCAAATAAACCTATTATGCCAGGTGTTCTTATAGTTGAGGCTCTTGCGCAAACAGCAGCTATATTAGTATCTAAATCAATTAGTGATAATAAAGATAAATTAGTATATTTTATGTCAATCGATGCTGTAAAATTTAGAAAGCCTGTAACCCCTGGAGACTCTTTACATCTAAAAGTTGAAGCTATACACAATAGAGGATCTGTATGGAAATTTAAAGGTAAAGCTTTGGTAAATGACAAAATCGTAACCGAGGCTAATTTTGCAGCAATGATTGCAGATAATAGTAATGAGTAATAATATACATCCCACAGCAATAATTGAGGAATCAGTCCTATTAGGTAATAATATTGAAGTTGGTCCATATTGCTATATATCAGGTAATGTCAAAATCTCTGATAATAATAAATTATTATCACATGTAATTATAAAAGGTAATACCATAATTGGAGAAAATAATAAATTTTATCCATTTTCTAATATTGGTGAAATTCCCCAAGATTTAAAATTCAAAAATGAAATATCCAAAACTGTTATAGGTAATAATAACCAGATTAGAGAAAACGTCACAATTCATAGCGGTACAGAGTTAGGCAATAAATTTCATGATCTTTATAATATAACTAAAATTGGTGATAATAATTTGCTAATGGTTGGAAGCCATATTGCTCATGATTGTATTGTTGGTGATAATAATATTTTAGCAAATAATGCAACATTAGCAGGTCACGTATCTATAGCTAATAATATTATTATTGGAGGCCTATCTGCAATACAACAATTTGTAAGAATTGGAGAGTTTGCAATTATAGGAGGAATGTCTGGTATTGATAATGATGTTATACCTTATGCTATGGTAATTGGAGAAAGAGCAAATATTGCCGGTGTAAATATTATTGGCCTTAAAAGAAATAATTTTTCTAAAGATAATATTAAAAATATTAAAAACGCATTTAATGATATATTTGCAAATAATGATAATAACATTATTGATAAAATAGAAAATCTATCAAAATTATACCCTAATGATCCTCATATAACCAAGATTATAAAATTCATTAAAACATCAAATAACAAAGCATTACTCAAGACAAAAAATTATAGACAACAATGAAAAAATTAGGAGTTATCGCAGGAAAAGGTAGTCTTCCTCAAAAAATTCATGAATATTGCAAAGAAAATAAAATAGAATGCTTTATAGCTTATATATGTGAACAAGATGATAAAAACATAATTAGCGATAATTCTAAGTTTTTTCATATTGGAGAAGTAGGAAAAATACTTAAATTTTTTAAAAAAAATAAATGCAAAGATATAGTTCTTGCTGGAAGCTTAAAAAAACCTAATTTTAAAAAAATTAAAATAGACTTTAAAGGTTTTATTTTACTTAGCAAAATTCTAAAAAATAAACTTGCAGGTGATAATACAATGCTTACTTCTATCATTAATTTCATTGAAAAAAATAAATTTAATGTAGTTGAAGTTGACAAGATAGTCCCAAATCTTCATCTTAAAAAAGGTAATAACAATAAAGTTAGGATTAATGATAATATTAAAGATGATATAAATTTTGGCGTTGAAATTTTAAAAACCCTATCTAAATATGATATTGGTCAGGCAATAATTATTCAAAACAAAAGAATTATTGGTATTGAGGCTGTAGAAGGGACTGATGAGTTAATCCTAAGGTCTAAGGAATATATAGAAAATAATAATAACCCTGCCCTTTTAATTAAAATATTAAAAACTAATCAAGATAGAAGAGCTGATTTGCCAACTATTGGTATGAAAACTATTGAAAATATTTATAAGGCAAATATCAAGGGTGTAGCAATTGATGTAGAAAATTGTATAGTTATTGAAAAAGAAAATATATGTAAATATGCCGAAGAAAAAAACATCTTCATTTATGGTATATAATTTATGATAAATAATAATGATCTAACATTTCAATTTTCAAATATAAGAAGATTAGATTATGTTTTAATCACAATTATAATATTTCTATTCTCTATAGGTATATTAATGCTCTATTCCGCATCTGGCGGAGATATGAATCCATGGGCGGGATTGCAATTAAAGCGTTTCATATTATTTATACCAATTGCATTACTAATTTGTCTGATAAACATAAAAGTAATTTATAAATATGCATATTTTAGCTACATAATAAGCTTATTACTACTAATTTATGTGGATATTTACGGTGTTACATCAATGGGAGCTAAAAGATGGATAAATTTATATATTATTAATTTACAGCCATCAGAGCTAATGAAAATTACGTTAATATTAGCCTTATCACGATATTTTCATAATATTCATATAAAAAAAATTAAAAGCATATATTCATTATTTACTCCTATATTACTAACCCTAATACCTTTATATTTAATCTTAAAACAACCTGATTTAGGGACATCATTAATTTTATTATCTACTGCAATATTAATATTTTTTGTTGCAGGAGTAGGAATATCAAAATTTATCATTTCCGGTATTTCTGTAATATTATCTATTCCATTATTGTGGCATAACCTTAAAAGCTATCAAAAACAGAGAATTATTACCTATCTTAATCCTGAGAATGATCCGTTAGGTGCAGGATATAATATCATACAGTCTAAAATTGCCATTGGATCTGGTGGTATATTAGGCCAAGGATATTTATCAGGGAGTCAAGGCCAACTTAACTTTCTTCCAGAGCCTGAAACTGATTTCATATTTACAATGATAGCTGAGGAATTTGGTTTTGTAGGTAGTATGATAGTGATAATTTTATTTTCTTTGTTATTCCTACGCCTTATTAATATCACCACAAAAACAAAATCAAGTTTCGGTAAATATTTAGTAGCTGGAATATTAACTTTTCTATTTTTACATTTTTTTATTAATATAGCTATGGTTATAGGAATTATTCCTGTTGTTGGAGCACCTTTGCCTCTTATATCATATGGAGGTACAATATTAATTATAACACTTATATCCTTATCTCTAATATTAAATATTGAAGTAAATAAGGATGTAAATATATCTAAATTTAAAAAAATATAAGATATTATTCCTCTCTAAATGCTTTATAGGCAGCGTCAGTAATAGGAGAAAATAAATATTTCAAAAAAGATCTTGAACCAGTTATTATAAAAACCGATACTGGCATTCCTGGATATAAATCAATATCAGATTTTAACTTTTCTAATTCTCCTGCTGCAATTTTTATTCTAGCTAAAAAATATTGTTGTCCTGTAAGGTCATCAGTTAATATATCAGCAGAAACAGATAAAACCTTACCTAATAATTTAGGAGCCTTCTTAGCCTTAAATGCTGTTAATTGAATTTTTGCCTCTAAACCTTTTTGTACATTATCAATATCTTGAGGGTTAATTTGTGCCTCAATTATCATTTCATCATCATTTGGCACAACATACATTATTTCACTAGCTGGAGAGATAACAGCACCAATTGTATGATATTTTAAATCAGTAACAATTCCAGAAACTGGAGATTTAATAATAGTTCTTTTTAATATATCCTTAGTAGAAGTAAATTGCTCAGTTAGATCTGATATTTTAATTTCTAATTCTTGTAATTCTGCCTGAATATTAGTCTGATTTTCATTATCTAAATTTATGATTTCTAATTCAGTTTCTAATATAGATTGTTTAGCCTTAGCGATTGTCGCAATTAATTCCCCCCTTCTCCCACCAGATATGGCTAATTGTTTCTCTAGATCTAATAATTTACTTAATGGAAAATTATTATTCTGATATAATTCATTAGACATTTTATACTGTCTGTTTAGTAAGTTTAACTCTTTACTTATAGCATATTTTTGTGCTTTAATACCCTTGATTTCATCATTTATTTGGGCAATTCTATTTTGCAGAATATTTCTTTTGTTATTTTGAGCTTCTTTTCTAATTAAATATAAATTATTTTGTGTTTCGATAATTTTCTCAAGATCAAAATTATTAAATGAGCTATACATATTTCTTAAATTTGTAAAATCTAACTCAGCTAACCCTAATTTTTCACTAGATAATCTAACTTCTATTGCACGTGCAGTAATTAATTGTTTACCAATCATTTCAGTTTGAGACCTAGTTTGTATATCACGTAAATAAATTAAGGGTTGATCTGTTACAACAGACTCCCCTTCTCTAACCAGAATTCTTTCAATAATACCACCCTCTAAATGCTGAATAGTTTTCTTATTAAGATCCAAAACTATTTTTCCATTTGCAATAGAAGAAGAATTAATAGGAGCAAGAACCCCCCAAATAATGAAAATAGATAAAAATATTGCTAAAATTATTAATCCTAATTTTATAGGTTTATCAGCAATTTTTTCAGGATCAGCTTTTACGAGTAATAAAATATATTTTCTGAGATATAAATAATAATATCTTAGATTTCTTTTTAGTTTAATAACTCTTCTATCCCTATTTAATTCTAATAATTTAGTTAAGAAAAACCTAATATATTTATAAAAATATTTCCTAATATATAAATAATAATATTTTAAATTTCTTTTTAAAATAATTAGATTTTTATGCTGAGATAATTCTTTAAATTTTCTTCTAGATAAAAGAAAAATAAATTTAGCAAATTTAACAAAATCTAAAAAATAAATTTTCGATTTAATTTTTAGAAATTTATATATTTTTATAAGTCTATCATGCTTTATTATTTTCATTTAACTATAATATCTAATTATTAAGCTTCTTCATATTTTTTGTGGCTGATAAAATTTTTAAAACTTTTTTGGCCTCATCAAATGCTTTAACTTCTCCATCATTAAAATAAATAATTTTATCAACAAAATTTAATATTGAAGGTTTATGAGAAATTATAATTACAGTAATTTGAGCTTTTTTAGCCTTCAATATTGTATCTAATAAGGCTTTTTCACCGACGCTATCAAGGTTTGAATTCGGTTCATCTAATATAACAAATTTAGGGTTGCAGTAAAAAGCTCTTGCAAGAGCAACAAGCTGCTTCTGTCCTGAAGATAATGTTTGAGCATTTGTTTCATATCCATTAGGAAATTTTAAAATTAAATTATGAATATTGCTAAATTTTGCTGCTGAAATTATAGCATCATTATCTAATTTTTTATTCATTCTAGCTATATTTTCTTTAACAGATGTGTTGAATAATTCTATATCTTGAGGTAAATAACCGATAAATTTACCTATTTTATCTTCATTCTGAAGTTTTATATCAGCCCCATCTAATCTAACAGAACCCTTATTAGGAGATAATATACCAAGTAGTAACCTTACTAAGCTTGTTTTACCAGCTCCTGTTGGTCCTATTAAACCAATAATTTCTCCAGAATTTATTTTAAGATTAACATTTTTTACAATAAAATTATCACTCTTTGGTAATTTATATATTAAGTTTTCTATCTCAATATTTCCAACTGGTTCTGGTAATTCAATTCTTTCTTCTAATGCTTGATAATTCTCTAATGATTTTGTTAATCTGTGATAAGATTTTTTACCATTAATTATTGATTTATATATATTCATTGCTGCATCAAATGGAGCAAGAGCTTTTCCAGATAAAATTGACGTAGCAATTATTCCTCCTGGTGACATATTATTCTTCATAACTAAAATTGCTCCTACAGCCATTGTAGTCATCTGAATAAGCAACCTAAAAGATTTAGTAGCATTACTTATTAAGCTATTTTTTGCCATAGCTTTATCATTATATTTAAGAAAATTATTATTAACCTCCCGCCATTTACCTACTATGTCTTTCTTCATCCCCATAGCTTTAATCACCTCTGCATTACGAGATATTGCTTCAATATTTTTTAAGGATAGAACATTAATTTCATTCGCTTTTTCAAATTGTTTTTTGGTAAGCTTTTCATTTAAAAATGCTAAAATTAATAAAATAGCGGCACCTAATAACACAATAAAACCATTGATCCAATGAATTAAAAATATTACAAGCAAATAAATTATTGCCCATGGAGCATCAAATAAATGGGTTATTGCCTGACCGGTAATTAAAGATTTAATATTAGCTAAATCTCTTAAATTTTGACTGCCATAATTATTTGAATTATACTCAATAGAGTTTTCTAATAAAGGTGTAGATAATTTACCATCTAACCAATTAGAGATTTGCATAAAAATAAATGACCTAACTATCTGGAGAAATGCTAGAATTATATAAATTATTATCATTATAATTGTAAGCATTAATAATGTTTCCATGCTGGAGCTGGATAGAACTCTATCAAGAATTTGTAAGCTGTAAATAGAGCTAGCAAGCATTAAAATATTTATAAAAAAAGAAAAAATAAAATTATATATAAAAGCTCTTTTACATAAATCTAATGATTGCTGTAATAGATTTGGTTGAAATTTATTATGTTGCATCACCCTTATTTAAGAAATTCAAATAAAGGAGAATCCTATAATAACTTAGAAAATAGCTAATTTTATATTCTATTTGCTGTTCTTCCAATGCTTGTAATTCAATTTTGGCATTTAAAAGATCTATCACATCGCCAACTCCTAATCTTATTTGTTCATTTAATGAGGTAATTCTATCTTTAGTGAGATTAAATAATATAGTATTTTCATTAATCATTTCCTTATAGAAATTATATTCCTTATATATTTGCTTACTATCCCTTCTTAAATCATTATAAATTTTCTCATATTCATTTTTAGCAAAAACAACCTCTTTATGAGCCTTGTTTAAGTTAAAATATTCACTAGCCTTTTGAAATAAAGGTATAGAAATATTTAAGTTTAAAGACTCAGTTCTTAAATCCCTATTATTAAGATAAGTTACAGATTCCTGTTCAGATAGTGATGCAGTTAATTCAATATTTGGAGAAAAAGAACCTCGCTTTTGTTTTAAAATTGCTTTAGTAGAATTAATTATATGTTTATATTTTTGTAAATTAGAATTACTCCTAACAGCCTGATTAAAAAATTCTACTTCATTATTTGGAAAATCAACATTATCTAATTTTGATAATTCAAGATTAAAATCTACTCTGCCAATATAATTATCATATTCCTGTTCTGCTTTAAATAAATCCTTTTTAACCTCCATATTTTTTAGTAAAATATTAAATAATTTTGTTTCATAAATTATTACTTCACTATTAGATAATTCTCCTAACCTATTTCTCTGCTTAATTAATTTTAAGAGTTCCTCATGATTAACAATATTTTCTTTTTGATATGATGTTATCTTCCTTAATTTATATAAATTAAGATATGACTCAATTATAGAATATAAAATCTCATTCACTCTTTGTTCATAATAAGAATTTGCTCTTGCAAAATTAGATTTAATCTCTTTAATCTTATAAAGATTACGAAATCCTTGAAATATAGGTTGGTTAATATTAATAGATTT
The DNA here is from genome assembly GCA_965658435.1 of Rickettsiales bacterium. Taxonomy (GTDB): domain Bacteria; phylum Pseudomonadota; class Alphaproteobacteria; order Rickettsiales; family JABIRX01; genus JADHLN01. The sequence continues at coordinate 12,308 of CBFHSE010000007.1, forward strand.
AATATTTTGGTCTGACATTTTATCCAGATTATTATCACGCTCTATACCTAAAGCATCATCCTTTTTTCTACCTTTCTGATAATGAGCTTTGATCTCTGGAAGAAATCCCACAATACCATCTTTAACTAAAGATTTTTCTTTATCTAATCTTGCCTTCTCCAATAATATTTCAGAATTGTTTTTTAGGCTATATTCAAGAATATCATTAATAGTTTTAGCATTACAAATATTAGTGCTAAGTAATATTATGATAATAATATTAAGGATTCTTACTAAATATTTCATTATAACCAATATAATAATTTATATGTCTAAATAGCGGATTATTTATTGGTAACAACATTTTTACCAAGCAAGCTTAATCTTGTAGTAATTTCACCTTCATTATTAACTCTTACTGCCTTGCCTTTAGAGTTAGGAAATAAATTATTACGTAAATCAGCAATTATCTCTTTTGCATGACCAAAAGGTGCTGCAAAATCAATAGTCCATAAAATATCACCCTTATACCAATCATCTAATTTTAAATTATATTCCCCTAATGAATATTTTTTGTCAACATCGCTTGTTAAATAAGCCCATGAAATAAAACCAACAACCTTGCCCTTCTCTTTATAAATACGAAATTGGTTACAATCTAGTGCTGGTATAATAACTGCACCAATATCATCTATAAAATATCTTCTATGAAAATTTGATCCTACTAATAATGATACTACTTCTCCAATCAAACGATGCCTATTATCAAGGCTCATTTTTTTAAGCATACCACCGCTCTTAGCTCTATGTTTTTGCATATCCTGCAAATGCAACTCTTTCATTTTTTCAATTAATAATACTAAAAAATAGATAAATTTATATCTATTTTAAAATTACACTAAATAAAATCATCACTGTTAAATATAATCTCTCCTTCAACTAGCAACTGAAATTGATCATAATTAATAATACTATCACCATTAGCATTATTGGTAAATTGTAAATCAGAAAAGCTAATATCATCACTAGCAATATTATATAAAGATATTTTATCCTCACCTTGAATAAAATCCTCAATTATATCAAAAGAAGAGCTAGTTGAATCAGATATATCTCGAAATAAGAAAATATCTTCACCTAGTCCTCCATTTAAGATATCGCTACCATAACCTCCAAAAATTATATCATCTCCTAAACCACCATTTAAAATATCACACTCAGATCCACCTGATATTTCATCATTACCATCTCCACCATATAATATGTCATTACCACTACCACCATATATAATGTCATTACCATTTTCACCTTCTAATAAATCATTATTTTCATCTCCATATAATATGTCATTACCATCTCCAGCAATTAGGTGGTCATTACCTAAACCTCCATATAAAATATCATCACCTAAATCACCTGATATTTCGTCATTACCATCTCCAGCAACAACATAATCATCACCTAATCCTGAATTAATTACGTCACTACCATTACCGCTATCTATTTGATCATTTCCGCTTCCTCCATATATAATATCATTACCATCACCTGCTGTTATATCATCATTTCCAGCTCCTCCATGCAGCCAATTATTTCCTAAATTAGAAATAATAATATCATTACCATTGCCAGCTTCAATATAATCATCACCAAGCTCGCCTAGGATATAATCATTGCCATTTCCACCATATAAAAGATCGTTGCCATCACCTCCAGATAATTTATCATTACCATCACCTCCATATAATTTATCATTACCATTCTCACCATATAACCTATCATCTCCATCTTCTCCATAAATGGAATCATCATGATTTCCTCCATAAATTATATCTCTATTACCACCTGCATATATTATATCATTACCATCACCTCCATAAACCTTATCCGAAAAAGAAGAATCATAACCAATTTTACCAGCTATTCGGTCAGAATAAATAATATCATCACCGCTACCTCCTTCAATGTAATCATTACCATTTTCACCATAGATAAGATCATCTCCACTGCCAGCATATATTTTATCATTACCACCACCACCCTCTATATAATCATTACCATTTTCACCATAGATAAGATCATCTCCACTGCCAGCATATATTTTATCATTACCATCATCACCCTCTATATAATCATTACCATCATCACCATAGAGATAATCATTACCATTTCCTCCATAGATATTGTCATTATCATCTCCTCCATAAACATAATCATTGCCGTTGCTTCCATAGAGGTAATCATTACCATTTCCTCCACGAATTATGTCATTATCATTTCCACCATCTATATAGTCATTGCCATTATCTCCATAGAGATTGTCATTACCATTTCCTCCATATATTTTATCATTGTCATTTCCTCCATAAACATAATCATTTCCATTGCCCCCACATAGATAATCATAGCCATTTCCTCCATAGATTTTATCATTGTCATTTCCTCCATCTACATAATCATTACCATTGCCAGCATCAATAAAATCATTACCATTATTACCATAAATTTTATCATTTCCTGAATAACCATATATTATCTCAGACCAATTTGCCCCATACATAAGGTCATTACCATTATATTTATATTTACCTCCAGAAGATCCGGTACCTCTAAAATAAACATCCTTATTTTCCTTATTATGTTTACCTGTATAATAAACCACATTATTATGAGTCTCATCTACACCCTGACTAGATATATTTTCAACATCATGATAATATGAGTTACTAGCTCCTGAGACATTATATTGAGATCCTTGCGACCAGGAATCATCCTGAGATATATCATAAATTCCATTAGTTTGTGTCTCACTAAGTGAATCCTTAGAAAAATCATATTTAACATTACCTCCATAACGTTGATGCTCACCAATTTCTGAAAATAAATTAAATTTAAAATCAGCATTAGTTAAATTAGATTTTTAAGATTCCTCAATAATAACTTTTTGTTTATCAGAGATATTTAAAATAATATCTTGGTTTTTCTGTTGAAAATTTAGCTGTTTAATATGTATAATATTTTGGAATTCTTCTAAATTAATTATGTCATCTCCATTATTAAAGTCAGTAATAGTATCAATATCATATTGAGATGATTCAGCTTTTGAAATTAAAAATTCATCATTTCCAGAACCACCAGATAATATATCATGACCCTGTCCGGAAACGATAATATCATTACCATCACCTCCTAATATCTGGTCATTACCATCTCCACCTTCAATATAATCATCTCCTGATCCTGCTATTATATAATCATTACCTAGATTACCATTTATATTATCGTCACCATCACCTGCATCTATAAAATCATCTGCGCTTGTGCCAGAAAGCAAATCATTATTACTATTTCCTTCAATTAGATTGGCAACAGTTGAATCATAATTTGCAAAAATAAAATTAGAATTACCAAGATAAGTAGAATCGACATTATCTAGTGATAAAATTTGACTATTTCCAAGATTAATTTCAACATTACTACCAAGCTGACTTATACCTCCATAAAAATAACTTAATTGCTTTAAATTTATAAATTTATCTCCAAATGATTTTAGGTTAATTTTTTCATTCCTATTACCAATTTCAAAATCAGTAATTCTATCATTATCATTAGAATTCTGAGTGATAATAAATTCATCATCTCCTACGTCACCAAACATACGATCATTACCTGCTCCATCCTCTATAACATCATTACCAGTTCCTCCATCTAGGTAATCATCTTTTTCACTACCATTTATATAATCATTACCACTACCACCATATATAACATCATTACCATCTCCACCATCAATATAATCATCACCTTCTTGACCAGATACAATATCATTACCACCTCCTGATAAAATAACATCCTGATATTCAGTTCCAGTTATTTCATCATCAGCATCTGTACCAAAAATTATTTTACTTAAATCAATTATAAAATTATCGGCAAATTTAATTTTTTCAATTTTTGCAAGATTAGAATGTAAAAATTGATTTTTGACTAATAAATTATCGCTTGAATTTTTAGCCTCAATTAATAAATCATCACCTTGCCTTATTAATTTTACCTCTTCAATTCTAGCATTAGAATATTCAATAATATCAGAGCTATCACCTGTTTCTTCTATTATATTTTGTCCAGCATTATTATTAATTATATAAGTATCGCTTCCAGTTCCGCCTAATAAATTATCATTACCAGTACCCGCAATTAATTGATCATTGCCTTCTCCTCCAATTAAAAAATTATCACCACTAACAGCAATTAATTGATCATTACCCGCACCTCCATCTAAATTATCATTACCCTCACCTGCAATTAATTGATCATTACCTTCTCCACCATCCAATCTATCATTACCTTCTCCAGCATTAATGAGATCATCACCATCACCACCTCCAATTATATCATTACCATTACCTCCAAATATTTCATCATCCCCGATTTCTCCATATTTTGATCATTACCAGCATCTCCATAAATAATATCACTACCATCACCTCCAATTATTAAATCATCACCATTACCTGCGGTTATTTGATCATCGCCATCTTCTCCTAAAATTTCATCATTACCATCTCCACCATTAATATTATCATTACCATTACCAGCATTAATAACATCATCACCATCATCTCCTAAAATTAGATCATTTCCTTCACCTGCATTAATTTGATCATTTCCATCACCCCCACTAATTTGATCATCTCCTTCGCCTCCATTTATTATATCATTACCATTTTCACCAAATAATAGGTCGTTACCATTACCACCATCTAATAAATCGTCACCATCACCTCCATCTAATTGATCATCACCATCCTCTCCTAACAAATCATCATTACCAGAACCGCCATTTAAATAATCATCACCAACGCCTCCATTCATTATATCATTACCATTTTCACCATATAATTGGTCATTACCCTCTCCACCATCTAGATAATCATCACCATCAACTAATTTTTCATTTTCAATTTCCTGATCCGTAATAGAAATACAGCTAATATCCGAAAGCATTTTAGCTTGAATATCATGAATCTTTGCAATATCTTGCTCTAATAATTCAGAGTTATAATATTTAACATTCTTATAATTATAACTCCCAGTCCCTGAATATTCAAAGACTGTATAATATTCACCATTTTTATCGGTAAAATCAGCAACTTTCTCTTCTATAGCTTTAATTAAGCCACTATAATCATTTTCAGAGTTTGAAAGATATTCTAATCTTAATTGCTTCTGTTCATCTTCTGTAATAACTTTATTTAAAACATGCCATATTTCGGTTAAAACTTTACTGCTACCAGTATTAGTTTCTGATTTTAATTCAGATATTTTTTTCTCATGAAGCCTAGTTTTAGTTTCATCATAGGTTTCAGTTTTGCCTCCAATCAATATATCATCACCATTTCCACCTATAAGCTCATCACTATCTGCTCCACCATCTAAATAATCATCACCCTCTCCACCTTCTAGATAATCATCACCTTCTTCACCTAATAATGTATCATCTCCCTTACCACCATTTAATTCATCATTACCTGCACCAGCTAATAATATATCATCACCCTCATCTCCATATAATTGATCGTTACCCTCTCCACCTAATAATGTATCATCACCACTACCGCCATTTAACTCATCATTACCTTCGCCTCCAACTAGCTGGTCATCACCACCTAATCCATGCAATATATCATCTCCTTCTGCGCCAATTAACTGATTATTTCCATCGGCACCTACTAATAGATCGTCACCTTCTGCACCAATTAAATCATCATCATAACCATCACGAGCAATTTCATTATAACCATCTGCATATTTTATAAAAGTGATAGTACCTGAGCCATCATCTTTATCTTGGCTTACGCTAAGTGGTGGTGGAGGAGTGGAACCAGAAAATAATAAACCAGAAATTAAACCTCCTATAATTGAACCTATGGCAGAACCTAGGATAGGAATTGGAATTAATGCTTGAGCTATTACAGTTGTAACTGTAGTTATTACTCCAACTGCAGCACTTTGAAGAATTTCCTCTCCTGTAAGTTGACCATCATCAAATAAATTATTTACTAAGTTTACAGCTGCAGCAGCTACTCCCCCAGCAACAAAGCTACCAGCACCTTGAGTTCCTAAAATTTTGCTTATTTCGGTTTGTGTATTTTGATAAATAAAACTGGTAAGTTGTCTTTGAGCTAAAGCCTCAACATAATCTTTTACATCAGATTTATCTGATGCAAGCATTATAGTTGCTCCTAAGGCCATTATTCCTCCTTTAACTGCCTGTCCTTCAACTGAATCTAAAAATGAAGTGGCACTATCTATTACAACTTTATCAATTATTTTTTCATATGTTTGTTCAGTTATTTCATTAGCAATATCCTCTAAAGATTTTCCTTCAGAAAGACCTACAATAATATTTGAAACAAGTGAATCAAAGTTAGAGTTAATTTGTCCTTCTGCTTTACTAGTATCAAATAATTCTGAAATAATATCTGCTGTTCTGCTATATATAAAATCACCATAATTAGTTACAGCATCAACAGTCATGCTAACTAATGAACCTAGATTAACACTACTACCATCAGACATAGTAGCTGTTGCATCACTATTTACTAAACTAACAATATTACCGTCTTCATCTTGATGAGAAATAATATCAGAGCTATCATGTTGTAATGTTTCATCATTATAAGCTTTGGAAAGTAAATCATTTGCATCATTACCTTCAACTATATTAAAATTTGTAACTTCTCCATCCCCATTAATAGCTTTTACGGTAGTAATTTCACTTGTTTCTTTTACAACATTAACAACTTCAATTAGCTCATCTGGTGACATGGATTCTGAACTAACGGTTAAAGAATCTCCATTTTTTTGCAAACTAAAACTTTGTCCCGTTTCTGAATCCTCAAATTTTATCTCAGCTCCATCTTCTTGAAAATATTTCTGGAATTGAGATTCACCAGCTAAACATATATTTCTAACAACATCTTTTACAGAATCACTTACTAAGTTATTATAAAGTACACTTACACCAACTTGTGCTCCTATTACAGCGGTGGGAGATTTTGTTATAACACCTACAGCAATTCCAGAACCCCAAGAAACTCCATTATCAATTATCATATCAACAATAACTGTAGTTTCATCACAAATTGATTGATCTGCATTACCTTGATAGTCTGGATGAGTATGCTCTTCATTATGATCTATTTGATAGTTCACACCATCTACTAAGAAAGATACAGCTCCTGTTGGTACATCTCGCAATATATTAAATAGATTATCTGTAAGTTTATTAGTTACGGACCTATCAAGATCTGAAAAGGAATCTTCAATTATGCCACCAAGAAAATCTTTAGAGTATCCAAGGTGCGAAAATATAACTTCAGCACTATTTGAAGTGGTTTCTGGAACCTGATAATCATCATTCTCAATAGCAATATTGGCTCCAACTGTAACTTCTTCAAGATCAGTAATAGCAGGTTCAAATGGGGTTGTTAGATCAGCTGTAAGTTCGAAATCATTAGTATTTCTAGGATTACTTAGCGGGTTATCATAGGTGTTATCTGAACTAGACATAATTGAGCAATTGAAAAATTATATTAATTATTACTAGAATAAATATATATAATATTTAATAAAACAATTATAAATTTAAATTATATTATGAAGTTAAGCTATTGAATTATTTCTTAATTTATGCGGATATAGACTCTACCTAATTGACCAAGAATGAAAATCCATGGCATAATCAGGTAGATAATATGGTAAAGTAAATTTATCTTTAAAAATTAACCTATGATAGGCAATATGCCAGTGTGGTATAATATAAGAATTATTTATTAAAACCCTATCTAATAATCTTGTTAAAATAAGCTTATTATTAAATTTATTTTCAGATAAAATATCCTCAATTAAATTATCAATTAAATTGTCCTTAATTCCTGCTAAATTTCTGCTTCCATCTAAACTTGCTGTACTAGAATGCCATGAGTTTTTTAATTCATCTCCAGGAATAGATGCAACACCAAAATAGCCAACAATAATATCAAAATCAAAATTCTCTAATAATTTTTGATAATTACTGAAATCTACAACTCTTACTTCAGAATCGATACCAAGCTGTTTTAAATCATTAATATAAGGTAAAATAACTCTATGAAATGATTTACTTGTTAAAAGAAAGTTAAGCTTAATTTGATTATTATTTTTATCATATAATTTAAAGTTTTTAATTTTATAACCTGAAGATTCTAGTAAATCTCTAGCAATAAGTAGATTTTCCCTTGAAGATATTTTTGCATCCGCATTATAATTATTAAGAGTTAGATAGTTTTTTATATTATAATTACGCTCCTCTAAATAATTTATTTCAAATAAACTAATATCACCCATAGCTTCGTAAATTGAATTTGCAAAAAAGCTATTATTTCTTTTATAAGAATTATAAAAAATATTTTTATTTATCCAATCAAAGTTAAAGGCTAAATTTAAAGCCCTTCTAAAATTAATATCCTTAAATTTATCCAGCCTATTATTTAAAACAAAACATTGCATACCAGTAGAATTTTTATGTTTTATTTCAAGTTTCTTGAAATTATTCTTAGAAAGAAAATCAGCATCATAAGCATTTGCCCAATTTTTAGCTATATTTTCAATTCTTAAGTCATATTCACCAGCTTTTAAAGCCTGGATTGCAACATTGCTATCTCGGTAATAATTATATTTAATATAATTAAAATTATAGCGATATTTATTTACATTAAGATCTTTTCCCCAGTAATTATAAAATTTTTTATAGGATATTTTCCTACCAGCCTGAAAGCTATCAACTTTATAAGGGCCACTTCCCAAAGGAATATTTAATAGGTCATCAGAAAATTGATTATTAACATAATAATGCTTAGGTAATATTGGTAATAAAGCTATGGTCATCAATAGCTTTTTATCATTTATATCATCGATATAATAAGCTATATTATTATCATTCAAGATTTTTACATTATTAATTCTAGATAATATTAACTTATAGTATGGATGACCATGATTTTTTAAAATATTATAGGTAAATAATATATCATTACTGGTAATATTTTTACCATCATGCCAAAATGCATTATCCCTGATTTTAAATATCAATGATTGCTCTTTTTTATCAAAATAGTAATATTCTGCTATCAAAGGATATGCAGAATCAATTTCATCTAAAGATTTAACAAATAAACTATCATATAATAATGACAAGGACTCAGCTGATACTCCTTTTAATATAAATGGGTTGAGGCTATCAAAATTACCAACTACACCAAAAGAAATCTCACCTCCTATTTTAGCGTTACTATTAGTATAAGAGAAATTAGAGAAGTTTTTTTTATATTTAACATCATCTGTTAATGTAATATGAAAGTTAAGCTCACTAGCAAATAGATTAGAGCTAAAAAGAAAAATAAATAAAAAAAATAAATTATTGATAATTCTTCTCAAGATGGGCAATTAAATCTACAATTTGATTAGGCTTTTTGATACCAGAAAAAGACATTTTAGTGCCTTTAGCATATTTCTTAGGGGCATTAAGAAAAGCATAAAGCTCTTCATAATTCCAAACTTTATCAATCGATGATAAAGAATCTGAATATTTATAAGTAGCATTAGAAGCAATTTTCTTGTTAATTATTCCATATAAATTAGGGCCAACTTTGTGCGCACCACCTTGGTTAAAAGAATGACAAGAAACACATTTTTTTATAGTTTTAGCTCCATTTTCATGATTTGCTTGGTTCATAAGAGCAATAACATCAATAACCTCTTCTTCATTATTTGTGTCTAGAGTAGATATATCTTCTACAGCTATTTGATATCCTCTAATTTCTTCTGTTTCAGGTTTGTAAATTATATCTGCTATAAAAGATGATAATAATGCTACAATTCCAGCAAGCAATATTGCTGCAGAAAATTTATTTATTTCAAGATTATCATTACTCATTTTAAATTTGCTTTTAATTTGCAAATATTATAAGCTGATTCATCATATAATTCAATTATTTATTGCAATATGAATAAATATATTCTTGGGTTAGTTATTTTAGCGGTTGCATTCATTGTAATTTTACAAAATAACAAAAAACCATCCAACATTACAACACAAGAAGAAAATACAATTATCGGAGGAGATTTTCAATTAATTGACCATAATAATACTATTTTCAATAGTAAGCAATTAGAAGGTAAATATAGCATAATATTTTTTGGTTTTACTCACTGCCCTATGATATGTCCAACTGCGTTAGGCACATTGTCATCACTATATAAATCACTTAATGAAAAAGAAAAATCTAAAATAAATATTGTATTTATTACTCTTGATCCAGAAAGAGATACAGCTGAATATATAAACTCCTACATTGAAAATTTCGTAACTCCATTCATTGCTTTAACAGGAAGTAACCAAGAAATAAAAGCTACTGCTGATAAATATAAAATATTCTATGAAAAAATACCATTAGCAGATAATAATTACACAATCAATCATTCTACACTTATTTATATTATGAGTAAAAATAACAAATATATTACTCATTTCCCATATGATGTGAATAGTGAAGAAATATATAATAAACTTAAAGAGATTATATAATTAAGATGAATGATATAGTTAAAAATTTAGAGTTATTTTGCAAAGAAAATAATATTAAAATTACAGAACAAAGAAAGGTAATTGCCAAAGTCATTCAAGAATCAAATGATCATCCTGATATTGAGCAATTATTTGATAGAGCAAAAAAAATAGATGAAAATATTTCAATTGCTACCACCTACAGAACCATAAAATTATTAGAAGATGCAAATTTAGTAGAAAAACATGATTTTGGTAATGGTAAAGCAAGATATGAGATATCATCTGATGATCACCATGATCATTTAATAAATATCAATAATGGCGAAATAATAGAGTTTTTTAATAAAGAGCTTGAAACTCTCAAAACAGAAATAGCCGAAAAACTAGGATATGAATTAGTTGATCATAGATTAGAATTATATGCTATTCCAAAAAAATGACAGCAAATAAAGAGCTACATATTAAAACCTATGGTTGCCAAATGAATGTTTATGACTCAGAACGTATGAAAGAGTTATTTATTCCATATGGCTATAAAATTAATGATAAAACATATAATGAAGCAGATCTTGTTATATTAAATACATGTCATATTAGGGAAAAATCAGCTGAAAAAATCTATTCTGAATTAGGAAGAATAAAAATACAAAAAGATTTAAGGGCAAAAGAAGGGAAAAAAATGTATATAACTGTTGCAGGTTGCGTAGCCCAAGCAGAAGGAAAGCAAATTATAAAAAGAGCTCCATATGTAGATTTTGTGGTTGGGCCTCAATCATATCATACCCTACCAGCATTGATCAAATCAAAGGAAGAAAATGGTAAGAAAGAAAAAGTTAAATTAGATTTTATTGAAGAAGAAAAATTTGATAAGCTAAATAACAATAGAGAATTTAATAATATATCAGCATTTTTATCGATACAGGAAGGTTGTGATAAATTTTGCACATATTGCGTTGTGCCATATACAAGGGGAGCGGAATTCTCTCGTCCAGTATCAGCAATTTTAGATGAAGCAAAACAATTAGTAGATAAAGGTGTAAAAGAAATTTATTTATTAGGACAAAATGTAAATGCCTATCATGGAATAGATGAAAAAGGTAAAACCAGTAATTTAGGAAAGTTAATTTTTGCATTAGAAAAAATTGAGGGTATTAAAAGAATCAGATATACAACATCGCATCCTAACGATATGCATGATGATTTATATGAAGCTCATGCAATATCAAAAAAATTAATGCCATATTTGCATTTACCTATTCAATCTGGATCAAATAGAATTCTAGAAAAAATGAATAGAAAACATGATAGCGAAAAATATTTAAGAATAATTGAAAAGCTGAGAATTGCTAGAAATGACATAGCATTTTCCTCAGATTTTATTGTAGGATTTCCTGGAGAAACTAATAGTGATTTTCAAGATACATTAGATGTAATAAAAGAAGTGAAATATTCAGGATGTTATTCATTTAAATATAGCAAAAGACCAGGAACTCCGGCAGAATTATATGATAACCAAGTGAGTGAAGAAATAAAGTCAGAGCGTCTTAAAATATTACAAGATCTTTTAAATTCTCAACAATATGAATTCAATAAAAAATTTGAAAATAAGTATATGGAAGTCTTATTTGAAAAGAAAATAAATAATCAAATAATCGCCAGAAGTGAATATCTACAACCTGTTAATTTATCTTCAGATATTTGTAATGATAAAGTTGTAAAAGTAAAAATAATCAAGGCTAATCCTCATAGTCTCAATGCAGAATTAATTAATGATTAAACTTGAGATTATAAATAATAATGAATCAAGTAAAATTAATAATAATGTTTTATTTGATGTCATTAGTAATATTGATACGAAATATAACAAGCTAGATAATAAATTTAATTATGAAATAGCAATATTAATTACTGATAATAAAGAAATAAAATATTATAATAATAAATATCGCAGTAAAAACAAAGAAACAAACATATTATCATTTCCAAATATTGACGAAATAGATAGAGAAATTAATCCAATTATAGGAGATATTATTATATCTGAGGAGAAATTAACCTATGAAGCTATGGAACAAAATAAAAGATTTAATAATCACCTAAAACATATTTTCCTACACGGAGTTCTCCACTTATTTGGCTATAACCATGAAAATGAGCATGATGCACAAATAATGGAATCTATTGAAGTTGAAATCTTGAGAAAACTAAATATAAATAATCCTTATATAGATAATAAAAGTGAGTAAAAAATCTAAATTAAAATCAATAATAGAAGTCATTCATTCAGTTTTTACAAAAAAAAACAAATCATCATTATCCGAAACATTAGTAGAATATGTTGAAAAAGAAGAAAAAGATATCGGAGATGAAGAAAAGGAAATATTAATTAACGCTGTAAATTTTACTGATACTATTGCAGAAGATGTAATGGTTCCAAGATCTGATATAATTGCAGCTCCGATAAATTTAAAAATTGAAGCAATTAAAAAGCTTTTTATAGATACTTCCTACACAAGAATACCCCTATATCAAGAAAATTTAGATAATATTAAGGGGTTTATTCATATAAAAGATATTTTACCTTACTACTTAAATTCTGAAAAATTTTCATTAGAAAAAAATCTAAGAAAAGCATTATTCATCCCTCCTGCTATGAAAATAGTTGATTTAGCATATAAAATGCGTAATGAGGCAATAAGACTTGCAATTGTTGTAGATGAATATGGAGGAACCGATGGACTAATTACTATGGAAGATCTTATGGATGAGATCGTTGGAGAAGTTGAGAATAATGAAATAATACCTATAGAACATAAAAAATATGAAGTGAGTGCGAGAGCAAAGATCAACGATATAGAAGATAGACTGAAAATAAAATTAATTGATAAAATAAATTATGATGAAGATTTTGACACATTAGGTGGATTAATTGCAAATATTGCCCAAAAAATACCAAAATCTGGTGAAACAATTATTCATGATAAAAAAATTAAGTTTTATATAAAAGAGGCAGCAGCAAGATATATTAAAAAGGTAGTTATAGATCTTACAGACTATAAATAATGAAAAATCTTATCCATAAATTAAAACCTAATAGAAATGAGCTAAAATTATTTATATTAGGTTTAGCTTCAGTATTAATTTATGCACCAACATATTATTTCTATTTAGGATATATAATTCTAAGCTATTATTCCTTTCAATTATATAAATCAGATAATTATAAAAAATCATTTTACCTATCATTATATTTTTTTTTAGGATTATATCTTAGCAATATATATTGGATATCATTCTCTTTTCTTGTAAATAAAGATTATATTCTGCTATTTCCTGTGGTATTTATAATTATACCATTATATTTTGCCTTATTTTCTTCCCTTTTTCTATCCTCAATTACATATATTAAAAATAAATATAATTTAAATATATTAGAGTTTTATTTTCTTGCTATTTTAGTCTTTTCCTTACATGAAGTTTTTAGAGGTAATATATTACTGCTAGTTGATATCAAAGGTTTTCCGTGGAATTTGCTAGGTTATAGTTTTATGAGCTCAATTAAGCATGCACAACTTGCCTCAGTTATTGGTATATATGGACTAACTATTACAGTAATTATATTATATTTATCTCCATTACTAATATTTACCAATAGATATAAAAAAATTAATTCATTCACAGTGATAATAGCCAATATATCATTATTAATGATAATTGCTAATTTTGGTATTAATCATATGAACAAAAGAACCATAAATATTACTGATATTAATGTAAATATGCTTCATAGTAATATTGATAAATATCATCATTTCAAACAAGATGAAATAATTAAAAGATTAGAGGATTTAGACAAACTAATAAATATTTCAGCACAATCTGATTTATTTATTTTGCCTGAAGGAACAATAGCAAATCCAACATATAATAATTATAATAACCATGTTGAATTTATTACAGATAACAATAAGGATAAATTCAAAGACATTATTTTACAAACAGCTAGAATAAAAAAACATAAAGAAGAATATATATATTATAGCAGTATGTATGGAATTAATAATAAAGGTAATATTTTATCAACATATTACGATAAGGTAAATCTTGTTCCATTTGGTGAATATAACCCGCTCATAAAATTGCTTAAACCACTAACAAATAAATATAGCGAATTTACAGAAGGAAGGCAAAATAACTCTATAATTAATATAGATTATAATATCTCAATCATACCATTAATATGCTATGATAGTATATTTTCAGGTAAATTCAGTCAAGATGGAGATGTGATTTTAAATTTAACAAATGACATCTGGTTTACTAAAAAAATATTAGGTAAAAATATATCAGTAGGACCATATCAACATTTTGATATAACAAGAATGCGAGCAATTGAAGAGGGAAAGCCATTAATAAGATCAGCTAATTACGGAATAAGCGCAGTAATAAATAGTTTTGGTCAGATAATTAAAATAAAAGATTTCTATGATTCTAATACTATAATTGGATTTAAGATACCTAAAAAATTACAGGAAAAAACTATATATAATAAATATAGAGGGTTTTTCGTTAATTTATTCATTGCCTCATATGCATTTTTTATAATGATTTTGCTTATGGCAAAAAGATACATAAATAAATAAGAGTAACCATAGTAAATAATAGATATCAACTAACTTCCTAATGAGAAAAAATAACTATCAATAACAGGATTGTATAATTTATATATCATGAAATTATTTATATAATAAAAAAATAATTATCTACCAGATAATATACGCTCTACTAATTCCTTAGTAGTAGGAATGAAATCATTATGATAATAATCATCATTCGCAAATTGAAAAGCATTGTGACCTGCGAACATTAATTCGTTATTTACATCACCATCATTTACAATATTTTGTAAGGTCTTTTGTATACAAAAACTTCTTGGATCAGGTTTTTTGCCAGTTGTATATTTTTTTTCCTCATTTAAGTACCAATTACTAAATTTACAGGCAGTTAAACAACCCATACAATCAACTTGGTCTTTGTTAATTTCTGCAGCAGATTCTGGTGTAACAAATATAACAGTGTCATCAGGTGTTTTTATTAATTCACTATATCCTAATTTAATCCAGTTTTCACAATTCTCTATATCATCAGGATGAACATAAAGCTTTCTATTTCTAGGGCCGTAAGTAATTTCAGATGCAAAGCCATTTTCTGGTTTACTACTATATGAAACCTGTCTCTCAGATCTAGCTCTAAGTTCTTTTATAAAGTCATTATTAACAGCAGAAGAGTAGAAACCAGTAGGGCTAAATTTATTTAAGAATACTTCGCCTTCCTTTAACTGAAGAAGTTTTCTTTTCCATTCAATAGGAGCTGGATTTTCCTTTGTAACTATAGGTCTTGTTCCAAATTGAAAAGCAATTTTACCTATATTTTGATCATCAAGCCAATCTTTATATTCATTAATATGCCAAACTCCTCCTGCCATTATTAGAGGAACATCATTAAGGCCAATTTCATTCATAAATTTTCTTATTTCTACAACTCTTGGATATGGATCTTCAGGATTGTGTGGATTTTCTGCATTAGACAATCCATTATGTCCACCAGCCTTCCATGGGTCTTCATAAACTATACCACCAAGATATTTTGAATATTTATTATATGATCTCTTCCATAATGCCCTAAATGCTCTCATAGAGGAAACAATTGGATAATAGTAAAATTTATATTTTTCAGCGAGTGGTCCAAGCCTATATGGCATTCCTGCTCCGCAAGTAATACCATGAATTAAACCCTGTGCCTTTTCCATAACACCATGAATTATTCGTTCAGTTCCTGCTGCTTCCCAAAGCAAATTCATATGAATTCTTCCCCTACCTGATGAAACATCATTTGCTATTTTAGCCTGACAAATTGCCGCTTGAATTGAATGTTCCATAAGTTCATTATGTCTTTCAACTCGAGTTCTACCATTATAAATTAGAGGGATTTCATTGTTGTTTTTATCAAACAACTTGGCATTTACTCCAGAGAATGTTCCCACTGTATCACATGCAGCAAAATGTCCTGCACTTACACCATCGCTAACTGAAACTCCTTTGCCTCCTTCAATTATTGGGTTTATTTCAGCTCCAGATAGATTAACAGATTTTAGATTTAGCAAAGATTTGACCATTTAATTTTTACATATTTTTATATAAAAAATAATCAATCGTCAATCAATAAATCCTAAACAAATCATATATTGCTCTACAGAATCCTTTCTTGATGCTTTTGGCTTAATAAATTTTACCTTATTAAACTTTTTCTTAAATTTATTTTTTAATGATTCTATTTCTGCACCTAAAAATAATTTTGCTACGAAATTACCGTTTTCCTTCATATTTCCTTCAATAAAATATAAAATATCCTCTAAAATATTTATAAGCCGTATATGATCGGTATTTTTATGGCCTGATGTATATGGAGCAATATCTGATAAAATTAAATCTGGTTTATTACCATCTAAAATATTATTAAGCTTATTTTTTGTCTCTAAATCTAAAAAATCTCCTTTAATCATATTTACATTATCAATTGGCTCAATATCATTAATGTCTATACCAATAATATTTTTAATATTTTTATTATTAGCTGCAACCTGAAGCCAGCTACCTGGTGCAGCACCAAGATCTATTAAATAATTTGTATCTTTTAATAAATTAAAATTATTATCAATTTCTAATAATTTAAAAGCTGCCCTACTACGATAATTATTTTTCTTGGCAAGTATTGTATATTCATCATTTAATTGACGTTGCAACCACTTAGTTGATGAAATTTTACGCTTTTTCGCAGTTTTAACTTTAATAAATTTTTTGCGAAAACCTTTTTGAAAATTATTTTTAGAATTAGACATAAAAAATTACATATTTAAATAATTCAGATTATATTGTACCACAAATATTAAATAATGAAATTGAATATTGTTTTATATCAACCAGAAATAGCCTTAAATCTAGGAAATATAATAAGAATATCAGCTTGTTTTAGCGCTAATTTGCACATTATAGAACCATGTGGTTTTCCGATGGATATCCAAAAAATAAAAAGATCCTCACTTGATTATTACGATAAAGTAAAAATATACAGATATAAAGATTTTAATGAATTTTATACATTAAAATCAGACTTTAACCTATATCTACTCACTACAAAATCAGCAAATAAATATTATCAAACTAATCTTGACTTAAATGGCTATTATATATTTGGCAGTGAATCAAAAGGAGTTTCAGATGAGATAAGAAATAAAATTAAGAATGCTCTAACAATACCGCTGAAAGAAAATTGTAGATCACTTAATCTAGCAAATTCTGTAGCCATAATATCTGCAGAAATATGTAAACAGAATAATTATAATAATTTAATATGAACATATTAGATAACATAAAAAATCCAGATGATCTTAAAAATCTTAAAATAGAAGATTTAGATAATTTAGCCAATGAATTAAGAGAATATATTATATCTACTATATCAAAGATTGGAGGACATTTAGGAGCTAGTCTTGGTGTTGTGGAGTTAACTATAGCACTTCACTATATTTTTAATACACCTAAAGATAGCCTAATATGGGATGTTGGCCATCAGTCATACCCACATAAAATATTAACTGCACGTAAAGAAGCATTAAAAAATATAAGACAAAAAGGAGGAATATCAGGATTTACAAAAAAAAGTGAATCCATATATGATGATTTTGGCACTGGTCATAGCTCAACATCAATTTCAGCAGCCTTAGGAATGGCCTGTGCTAAAAAACATAATAATGATAATAGCAAAACCATTGCAGTAATAGGTGACGGTGCAATGAGCGCTGGAATGGCATATGAGGCAATAAATAATGCTGCTGTGTCAAAGCATAAAAATCTTATTATCATTCTTAATGACAATAAAATGTCAATTGATAAGCCTACAGGTTCACTAAGTAAGCATTTAACAAATATAATTTCATCATCTCCATATTATAAAATTAAAAATAAAACAAATGATCTAATAAATAAATTCCCCCAATCAATCAGAGCTGCAATAAAAATAAGTAAAAAAAGAGCAAAAGAAATCCTTAATGATGCTATTGACGGAAACAATCTTTTTGAATTTATGGGAGTTAATTATTTAGGTCCAATAGATGGTCATGACCTAAAAACATTAATCAAAATTTTTGAAAACATAAACTCAATAGAAAATCATAAGCCTTTCCTGCTTCATATAATAACTAAAAAAGGACATGGTTATATTCCGGCTGAAAATTCAGATGATAAATATCATGGTGTAGGTAAGTTTAATATTGAAACTGGTAAGCAAGATAAAAGCAAAAAAACAACCACATATACTGACATATTTGTTAATCAATTAATAAAAAATGCTAAAAAAGATAAAGGAATAATAGCAATTACAGCTGCAATGCTAAGTGGAACTGGATTAAAGAAGTTTGCTAATGAATTTCCTGAAAGAGTATATGATGTAGGAATTGCTGAGCAGCATGCAGTAACTTTTGCTGCTGGGCTTGCATGCAAAAAAACAAAACCATTTGTAGCAATTTATTCTACATTCCTTCAAAGAGCATATGATCAAATTATTCATGATGTAGCAATTCAAAATTTACCAGTTAAATTTGCAATTGATAGAGCTGGATTAGTAGGTAATGATGGAGCAACACATGCTGGGAGTTTTGATATTGCCTTTCTATCTCAATTACCAAATTTTGTCGTTATGGCACCAAGTGATGAGCAAGAGCTAATAAATGCTATTCATACAGCTGCAAATTACCACAAATCACCAATATCATTTAGATATCCAAGAGGTGAAATAACTGGTTTAAAATTACATGATGCAAAAATAATAGAGATTGGAAAAGCAAGAATTATTGAAGAAGGTAAGAAAATATTAATTTTATCTCTAGGAACTAGGCTAGATGAAGTAAAAAAATTAAATGAATTTTTAATTAAAAATCATTCATTTAATGCCACAATTATTGATATGAGATTTGCGAAACCAATAGATACAGAGATCATTGATAAATATATAAAAACACATGAAATATTAATAACCATAGAAGAAGGTTCGATTGGAGGTTTTGCCTCTCAAATTAATAATTATATAAATGAAAAAAATTATAATAAAAATTTGATAATAAAAAATCTATTCCTACCTGACATATTTCAGGATCATAAAAATATGAATGAACAATATCAAGAAGCAAAATTAACTTCATCAGAGATTTATAAGAAAATTAAGAATAATTTATAATATTTTCTTTTTTTTATTTAAAGATTGTAATGCAATATAAGAAGAAACAAATATAATTGTACCACCAATATAAACATTAATGCCCACAATTTCATTAAAAAATAAATAAGAAAATAAAGCTGAAAATATTAAAGATAAATATTCAAATGGCATCACATCACCAATATTATTATTATTAAATGCCATAACCAAAATAATTTGGCATAAAGAAGATAATATAGCTACCAAAAAAATTAATAGATATAGTGAAGAATCAATAGATTTCCAATTAAACAAAGCTAAAATTAATGATGGTATAATTAATAAAAATGAAAAATAAAATGCTATGGTAAAAGCATTATCACATGCAGCTAATTGCTTAACCAGAATAAAGCTATAAGCAATCAAGGCAGCACTAATTATTGGGTATAATAAATATATATAAGCACCACCATAAAAGGGATTAATAACAATTAAAGAACCTATAAATCCTAATGTAATTGCCAAAAATTTTTTTAATGTAAATATTTCGCTCAATAATATAAGAGAAAAAATAACTGTAAAAATAGGAGTAGAATATCTAAGAGCAGTTAAAATAGGTAAGGCGCTAAATTTTAAGGAGTGATACCATAAAATAATACCTAAAAAACCATAAAAAGCTCGTTTAAAATGCAATTTAAAATTAATAGATCTAGAAATATTTATTTTTTGGTAAAATAATATGTAAACTAGAACTGAACCCAAAAAACAGCGAAAAAAATATATTTGAAATATAGATATGTCACTAATTAATAGCTTTTTTACCATTAAATCAATAACAACAGAGAAGAAAGAAAATACAATCATATATATTGCTCCCTGATACATGATTATTTATCCCTATATATAACCATATTGCAAATTAGACGCAGCATATCATTAGCTTCATTTTTTGGAAAAAAATCTAATAACTTAAGAGAATTACTAATATATTGATTAGCAATATCCCTTGTATAATTAAAGATATTTTTATCTGATAAAAGAGAAATTATAAAATTAAGATCGGAGGAAGTAAGCTCTTTATCTGAAAAATATGACTCAATTACCTTCTTCTCAGAAGAAGGTAAGATCTTATATAAAGATATTATAGGCAAAGTAATTTTTTTTTCGTAAAAATCATCTCCAATATTCTTGCCAAAATTTAAGCTAACATCATAATCCATTAAATCATCAATAATTTGAAAAGCTATACCAAGATTTAGACCAAAATCATAAGCCATTCTTTTTTCGCTAGTACTTCTGCCTGAAATTACTGCGGATGATTGACAGCATGCCGCAAATAATTCGGCTGTTTTTGATTTTATGACATCAAAATATTTATTTTCATCAAATGAAATATTATTTAATGATTCCAATTGTTTTACCTCACCATCTGCTATAACTGCAGATGCAGAGGCCAAAATATTAAGAACATCTAATGAAGAAGATTTAACCATATGTTTAAAACTTGCTGCGAATATATAATCTCCTATTAATATTGAGACTTTATCACCATATTCAAAATTTGTTGATTTATTACCTCTTCTCTTGCCGCTATTATCAACAACATCATCATGAAGTAATGTTGCTGTATGAATAAGCTCCACTGCTACAGCTATGTTATATATTGAGCTTTCATTAAAGTTAAATAATTTAGCAAAAAGCAATGTAAGTGATGGCCTAATTCTTTTTCCACCAGATTTAAAAATCTTCTCACTTGCATCCTTAGTTAAATCTGCAGACTCAGCAACAGATTTCTTGAGCATTTCATCAATAATTTCTAACTCATCGCCAATCAAATTCTTGATTTGGTTTATATTATTTTTATATGAGTCTTTACTTGTGGACATTAAGAATAAAAAAATTATTGGTGCCCTCGGCCGGACTTGAACCGGCAAGGGCAAATAGCCCCACGGATTTTAAGTCCGTTGCGTCTACCAATTCCGCCACGAGGGCACTTAAAATCACTAGGGATAATATTTAACAAATTTATAGATGCAAATAAAATATTTAACTAGGTTAAATAGCTTTTTTAATATCACTAATTATCTCAGGATTGACAACAGTAGATAAATCACCAAGATCTTGCTCGCCAGCAACAATCCTCTTTAGTAATCTCCTTACGATTTTACCAGATCTAGTTTTTGGTAAATCAGTTACAATTTTAATTATATCAGGCCTTGCAAATGATCCAATTTTATCTGTTACTAAATTAGATATTTCATCTGAAATATTATTATTATTCGCAATAACAAAAGCAAAAATACCTTCACCTTTTATATCATGTTTATAGGAGATAACTGCTGATTCAGTGACTAATGAATGTGAATTAATCACATTTTCTAACTCAGCAGACCCAATTCTATGACCAGAGCTATTAATAACATCATCAACTCTACCAATTATTCTATAATTTCCATCACTAGATCTATATGCAGCATCACCTGAAAAATAATAGCCTTTAAATATCTTAAAATATGATTCTACAAATCTAGGATGATCATTATGTATAGATCGAGCTATAGAAGGCCAGCTATTAGAAAAGCAGAGATTTCCTTTAACATTAGACTCATCAATTATTTTACCATCATCAGATATTAATACCGCATTAATTGCTGGCAATGGTTTTGTAGCAAATGTTGGCGCCCCACTAACAATATTTGCTATAGGAGATATCATTATACCTCCTGTCTCAGTTTGCCACCAACTATCAATTAAAGAGCATTTTGATTTACCTATATTTTCAAAATACCATAACCAAGCTTCCTTATTAATAGGCTCTCCAACTGAACCAATAACCTTTAATGAAGATAAATTATTATTTAAAAACACTTTATCACCATGCTGCATTAATGCTCTTATTGCAGTTGGGGCTGTATAAAAAATATTAACCTTATATTTATCAATAATATCACAAAAACGTGAAGAACTAGGATATGCTGGGGTACCCTCAAAAAGAACTATTTTTGCATTAGCAAGTAATGGACCATAAACTAGATAGCTATGGCCTGTAATCCAACCAATATCAGCTGTACAAAAATACACATCATTATCTTCATATTGAAAAATGTTGGTAAAGCTATAAAGACTATAAACCATATAACCAGCATTAGAATGAATTATACCCTTAGGTTTACCAGTAGATCCTGAAGTATATAACATAAATAAAATATCCTCAGAATCTATAAATTTAGCAGGGCAAAAATCATTATAATTATTAATTTCATCCTGCCAAATAGTAATATTTTTTAAATTAATTTTATTAATTGATCTTTTATAGCAAATAACTTCTATCTCATTATTATTTGAAATAGCTTTTTCAACATTATCAATTAAACATAATTTTTTTTCACCTCTATATAGATAATCAGCTGTAATGATTAAATTAGAGCTTGAATCATTAATTCTCTCGGCTAATGAATCAGCCGAAAATCCTGCAAATACAACATTATGTATTGCCCCTATCCTAGCACATGCAAGCATAGCAATAACAGCTTGATATATCATTGGCATATAAATTGTTACTACATCTCCTTTGGATATTTGCTTAGATTTTAATAAATTAGCAAACTGGCAAACATCAGCAAATAACTCACCATAAGTAACAAAATTTTTTTCATTATTCTGTTCGTTACCTTCAAGATAAAGAGCGATATTATCTTTGATTTTATCGATATTTCTATCAAATATATTATATGTTATATTATTTTTAGCTCCCAGAAACCATTTGTTACGACCATTATCAAAATCTTGTTCTGAAATCTTATTCCATTTTTTATCCCAATAAAATTCATTAGCTATTTTTTCCCAAAATTTATCATTATCAGATAATGCTAATTGCTGCATATTTTGATAATCTTCTAGATTATTTATTTTAAATGACATAAGAATATTTAAAAGTTAAGATCTCAAATCTAACATATTAATTCTCATTAACAAGAATGCTTTCACATAGAGAAGAAAAAATATTGCCATTTAAAAAAAAACAACTTGCTGATTTAGTTCTTGATGTAGAAAAATATCCAGAATTTCTACCATGGTGTAGCGCTTGTAAAATAATTAAAATTGAAAGCAAGAACCACTTTTTTGCCAATCTTAAAATTGAATATAACAAAATATGTTTTTCTTATATATCAGAAATAAAAAAATTAGAAAAAGACAATAAAATAATTATTGATGTTACTTCAAGAAAAGGACCATTTAAAAAATTAAAAAATATTTGGGAATTTGAAGATAGTAAAGATGGTTGCAAAACAGATTTTTTTATATCTATTCAACTTAAATCAACTATATTAAATAAATTACTTAAGCTAATCTATAATAAAGCATATGAAAAAATGCTTGAAAGCTTTACAAATAGAGCTCACAAAATTTACAACTCATAAATCATTTTAAGTGCATAAAAGCATGATAGTAATTTTATTCTATCACGGCTACCTGAAAATAAAAATCTTCTAGTAATTATATTATTATTAAAACATATAGAAATATATACAGTACCAATTTTTTCTATGCCCCCATCACCATCTGGTCCAGCCAAGCCTGTGGTTGAAATATTTATGTCTGATTGAGAAATATTAGCTAAAGATTTAGCCATTAATACAGATATTTCTTTGCTAACTGGAGCAAATTCCTTTATCTTATTTAAATCTATTTTTAAAATAGATGATTTAGCATTATTACTATATAGCACTAATCCCATATTAAAAAAATTTGATGAACCTGGATATTTTGCTAAATATGATGCTAGCAAACCAGATGTACAAGATTCAACCGAAGAAATAATATAATTATTATTTATTAATTTCTTTGTAACTTTAATTAATAAAATCCTAAGTCTTAAATTAAGAAATAACATAATATATTGAAAATAACATAATAGTTACTAATGCTGAGAAAATACCTGCTACAACATCATCTAACATAATGGATGTAACGCCTTTTAATTTCTTATCGCAATAACCAACTAATGATGGCTTAACTATATCAAATATCCTAAACCAGATAAAACTAACTATTATTAGATATAAGATATTAATATCATCAAAAAATATCGATAAAATACTATAAGAAAATAGCTGGGCGATATATTGCCCTACATATTCATCTGCAACAACCTCGCTAGGGTCTTTGTCATCTAAATTTTTAACATATAGATAAACAGCAATAGTTAATATTGGAATTGTAATTATTAAATGAACATAATAACTAGTTAAATTTTTTAACTGCAAAAAATCTAAGTAAAAATAGAATTCTACAGCAGGTACAATTGAGCCCAAGGTACCTGGAAAATATTTAAATTTTCCTACCCAAAATAAAGTTGAAATAATTAAGAAAGGATTAAATATAGATGCGGGTTGTTTCTTATGAGACATATTGGTTTATTAATGAGTTAGCAATAACAGTTATTCCTTCAGACCTACCATTATATCCCAAACCCTCTGTAGTAGTTGCTTTAACTGAAATAAATGATTGATCTAATTCCAAGATATTTGCTAAAGATAATCTAATATTATCTCTAAAATGAGAAATTTTTGGTGCCTCACAGATAATAGTCGTATCAATATTAACAATTTTTGCGTTATGTTTAGCTAAAATAGCTAATATTTCTTTTATAAAAAAACTTGAATCTTTATCCTTATATCTTGGATCACTATCAGGAAAATATTGACCTATATCTCCAAGAGCTAAGGAACCAAGAAGAGAGTCAGCAATAGCATGTAGCAAAACATCACCATCAGAATAAGCAATAATTTCATATTTACTTGATATTGCAATTCCTCCAAGCATGATATTAAAATCACCGATTTTATTGCCAAATCTATGGACATCATAGCCTTGGCCAATTCTAGTAACTAAATTTTTATTTAAGCTCATTTTAACGTTATTATAATCATGAATATTTGTAATTTTTAAATTTATATCCTCACCTAATATATAATCTAAATTTAACCCCTCCTTTTCAATCAGAATAGAATCATCTGTCATATTTAAGCCCTTATATTTTTCATGAAGATCTAAAATTATCTTATAATTAAAAATTTGTGGAGTTTGAATTCTAATAATGTCTTTTCTATTAATATTCTTAATATTATTAGATTTATCTCTAATAGAATCATATATTGGTATATATGGAACTACAAAATCACTACCAGAAGAATATAATCTATTGAGCAGTTCTTTTGAAGCTAATGGTCTAGCCCCATCATGAATAATTACTTTTTGAATGTTAAATTCATGATATTTTTTTAAAGCATTATATACTGATCCTTGTCTATCTTTATCACCAAAAACAATATCAATATCAGGATATTTTATAATTAATTTACCATAAAATTTTTTATGATCTTTAGATACAACAACACATATCTTATTAATATTCGGATAGTTATTAAATAATTTAATACTATATTCTATAATCATTAAATTATGAAGATATTCATATTGTTTTGGCTGTTCAGAATCATATCGTTTAGACATGCCAGCAGCTAAAATAACAGCTAAATTCATTTTATATTGAAACTTAATTTGAATTATTTATAGTTACACAGTTTTTAATTAACAACTATAAAATAATTATGGCTAACCACGCATCTGCTAAAAAAAGAATAAAGCAATCTGAGAAAAAAAAATCATTAAATAATAATAGAAAATCTCAGATTAAAACATCAATAAAAACTCTTAATGAACAAATTGATAAAAAAGATAAAAACTCTGCAAAAAAACAGGCAGTTAAAGTTGAATCAGTTATTATGAAATCTGTATCTAAAGGAGTTCTTAAAAAAGAAACTGCTTCAAGAATCATTAGCAGATTGATTAAAAAAATAAAAAAACTTAGCTAAATAGTAAAATATTCGCATGAATATTTTTTCAGATATATCAATATTAAAGGGTGTTGGCTATAAATCCAAAGAAAATATTGTAAAACTTATATCTGGTACTAGAATAATAGATCTATTACTACATCTGCCCAATAAAATAATAGATAGATCTATTTCAGATAACATTACAAATACTGATCCAAATAAACCTTTTACAGTATTAGTTACAATAATAAAACATCAAAAAGGCTTTAAAAAACTTCCTCATAAAGTAATTTGTAGCTCAGATTTTTATGATCACATAGAAATAAATTATTTCAATAGCAACATAAAATATCTTATTGATTTATTACCTGTAGGATCTCAAAAAATAATCAGCGGTAAAGCAAGAATTTTTAATAATAAAATACAAATTAATCACCCAGAGAAAATAATTAGTCCAGATAATTATAGCAATAATTATGAAGCAAATTATCCTCTAACAAATAATTTAGGGCAAAATTTAATTCAAAAATTAATTCAAAGAGCAAGCAATATAATTGATGATTTGCCTGAATGGCAAGATCAAGAGTTAATTAAACAAGAAAAATTCCTTAATTTCAAAGAAACTATAAATAAAATACATAATCCAACAAATAGCACGCAAATTGGACATAACTCCAACTATATTAGAAGAATTGCCTATGATGAATTTCTAAGTATGCAAATTGCATTAAACATAGCAAATATGAATAACATAGAAATAAAAACAAAACCGATAAAATGTGGAAGAGAAAAAGAAAAAATATTACAAGAAAAATTAAGCTACAATTTAACTAAAGACCAAGAGCAAGCAGTTAAAGAGATTATCAATGATCTTGAATCAGAAAAAATAATGAACCGACTACTACAAGGAGATGTTGGTACAGGAAAAACGATTGTAGCAGCAATAGCATGCCTAAATATTATCGAAGCAGGTTATCAAGCTGCATTTATGGTACCCACATCAATTTTAGCTAAACAACAATATGAATTTTTTATAGATATATTTACTGATTTAGGCGTAAAATCAGCATTAATAACAGGAAAAACAACAAAAAAAGAAAGGGCTATATTATTAGAGGAAATAAAAAATGGAAATATCCAACTTGTAGTGGGTACACATGCATTAATTTATGAAGAAATTAACTTTAAAAATTTGGCGCTAACAGTAATTGATGAGCAGCATAGATTTGGTGTAAATCAAAGAATAAATTTAATTGATAAGGGGCTTAAAAGTAATTTTCTACTAATGTCAGCAACCCCTATACCAAGAACATTAACACTTTCATTATATGGAGATCTAGAGCTATCTATCATAAAGGAAAAACCAGCAAATAGGCAAAATATAGAAACAAGCATAATCGCAAATGATAAAATTAACGAGATAATTCAAAGGATTAAACACGCTCTTAGTAAAAATGAAAAAATTTATTGGATATGTCCCCTTGTAAATGAATCTGAAAACTCTAATTATATCTCAACAATTGAGCGCTATGAGCAATTCAAAAAATTTTTTGGAGATATTGTAGGAATGGTTCACGGTCAAATGAAACAAGAGGAAAAAGATGATGAGTTAAACAAATTTATAAATAATCAATATAAAATATTAATAGCAACAACAGTAATAGAAGTTGGTGTTAATGTAACCGACGCAACAATAATGATTATTGAAAATGCAGAATCATATGGTTTGTCTCAATTACATCAATTGAGAGGTAGAATAGGAAGAGGTAACCTAAAAGGTAAAACATTATTAATTTATGATAAAAACAATGCTAGTAAAACATCTTTAAAGAGACTTGCTATATTACGAGAGACTAATGATGGCTTTAAAATTGCTGAAAAAGACTTAGAATTAAGAGGAAGCGGAGAAATATTAGGAACCAAGCAAAGTGGGTTGCCGCAATTTAAAATAGCCTCCCTTGAAGCCCATAAAGATCTCTTAATAAAAGCCCATAAAGATGCAAGAATAATTATAAATAATGATCCAGAATTAGTAAAAGAAAGAGGGAAAAAAATAAGAATATTACTTGAGATATTTAATTATAAAGAAAAGCTGAAATTAAAAAATTATGGATAATTATATAAAATATTGTTAAATAAATAAAAATATTGAAAAATGTCTAAATTCTACAAACCCCAAGAAATAAAAGATAATAACCTAAATCTTATTAATTGTAACATTATAGATCCTGAATCAAATTATAATGAAACAGGAAATATAATAATAACAAATGGTATTATCAAAGAATTTGGTCCAAATCTTAAAATAGATAAAAATATTAAAACTATTGATTGTAATGGTAAAATAGTTGCACCAGGCTTAATAGATATTCAAGTGCATTTTAGAGATCCTGGGCAAACAAATAAGGAAGACATAATAACCGGAAGTAAAGCAGCTATCTCAGGAGGAGTAACATCAGTAGTTTGTCAGCCTAACACTAAGCCAACAATAGATAATACTGTAATTGCAAATTATATAAAATATAAAAGTGAATTAGAATCATATTGTAATATATATCTTTATGCTGCCATTACTAAAAATTTAAAAGGAGATGAACTTTCAGAATTAATATCGCTCTCAGAATTAGACAATGTAGTAGGATTCACAGATGACGGGCTTCCAATAATGAATAGCTATATTATGAGAAGAGCATTTGAGCATGCTAAAGCATTAAATATGGTAGTTGCACAACATGCAGAAGACCTTAATTTATCAAATAAAGGATGTATAAATGAAGGTAAAGTTTCAGAAGAGATTGGAGTAAGAGGAATACCTAATATTTCAGAATCAATAATAGTAGCAAGAGATATTGATCTAGTTAGACTAACTGGAGCAAAATATCATGTTCTTCATGTTTCAGCAAAAGAAACATTACCCTATATAAGGCAGGCTAAAAAAGAAGGATTACCAGTAACCGCAGAAGTATCACCCCATCATTTTACTTTAACAGAAGAAGATGTACTAAAGTATAATACTAATGCCAAAATGAATCCACCATTAAGATCAAAAGAAGATAAGGAAGCACTTATTGAGGCATTATGTGATGGAACTATAGACGCTATAGCAACAGATCATGCACCACATGATTATCATTCCAAAAATACAAGCCTAGAGCAAGCAGCATTTGGTATTACAGGTTTAGAAACAATGCTACCAATTAGCCTAGAACTTTATCATAAAAAGAAAATCTCATTAAATGATCTACTTGCTAAACTAACATGCAAACCTGCAGATATAATTAATATTAAAGCAGGAAGAATTAAAAAAGGATATAATGCAGATATATGTATTATTGACTTAGATCAAGAATGGAAAATAGATATTAACAATTCACATTCTAAGTCAAAAAACTCTCCTTTTAATAATAGAAAGGTTAAAGGAAGAGTTTTAAAAACTATAAAAGCTGGAAAATTAGTCTATGAGCTATAATCTAATAAAGATTATTTAGTAAATAAGCTGTAAATAAATATTGAAATAAAAATGTTAAGGGAAAGGCAATTATTGTTACAATAATAAATTTTCTAAATAAATATAAAGAATTTATTTCCTTTTTATAAATTTCTTTTTTATTAATTTCTTTCTCTTTTATGCCAATTGGCAAAGCAATAAAAAAACAAATCCACCAAATACATAAATAAGCAATAATTATGGTCATTTATGTTCCAGTTGATCCAAAACCACCCTCACCTCTTGAGGTTTCATCAAGATTATCAACATAATCGAAATTTACATATTCATATTTAGCAATAACCATTTGAGCAATTCTTTGACCTTTAGTTACAATAAAATCATCATTACCATGATTAATTAAAATAACACCAACTTCTCCACGATAATCAGAATCAATAGTTCCTGGGCTATTTAAAACAGTAACAGAATTTTTTAAAGCAAGACCAGATCTAGGTCTAATTTGTGCTTCATAACCTTCTGGCAAGGCCATAGCAATCCCAGTAGGTATTAATTTAGAAGAATTAGGTTTAATAATTATATCCTGATCATTATTAGCTCTTAGATCTATACCTGCGCTACCTTTAGTGGCATAACTAAGATTATCACTTGATAAAGTTTTATCTAACAGTTTTATTTGCAATTTCATTGATTAAAAGTTATTTTATTAAAAAATTTAATTTAAACCATTAAAATATTCTTTCAAGGTTTTAATAGTTATGGAAATATTATTATCTGCAATTCAACCTACAGGAAATATACATATTGGAAATTATCTTGGTAGCATCACTAACTGGATAAAATTACAAAATAAATATAAATCAATATTCTCAATTGTAGATCTTCATGCCTTAACTAATTCTAAGCTAGAAGAAAATCTTCATAATAATAGCTTAAAAACATTAGCAACATATTTAGCATCAGGCATAGATGCAAATAAATCACTAATATTTAGACAATCAGATGTTAAAGCTCATTGTGAGCTATTTTGGATTCTAAACTGCATCACCCAAATAGGAAAGCTAAATAGAATGACTCAGTTTAAGGAAAAAACTGGTAAAAACAAAGAAAAAGCTAATCTTGGTCTTTATAATTATCCCATATTAATGGCCGCAGACATAATGCTTTACAAAGCATCTAAAGTTCCAGTAGGTGATGATCAAAAACAACATATAGAATTAGCCAATGAAATAATTCAAACATTTAACCATAAATATGATAATAATTATTTTAAAAAAATAGAAGTAATAATTAATGAAAATAACAAAAGAATTATGTCGCTTCGAGATGCAAATAATAAAATGAGTAAATCAGATCCATCTGAATATAGCAGAATCAATATTTTTGATGATAATGATCAGATTAAATCTAAAATAATGAAAGCAAAAACAGATAATACAGCAAATTTATCAGACAATCTTGATAACAGACCTGAAATTATGAATTTAATCAAAATATTCAGTGCCTTTACCGATAAAAACAGCCAAATAATTATAAATCAATATAATGATCTAGGACATAAAAAATTAAAAACTGATCTTACAGAAATTATAATAAATAAATTAGAGCCAATAAGAAATGAAGCATTAAAACTCTTAGATAATAAAATAGATCTAGAAAATATACTTATCAAAAACTCTAAAAAAGCATCTGAAATTGCAGATAAAAACATAAAAGAAATTAAAAAAATTATAGGTATTAATTAATGCAAGAAGAAACATTAATTCCCAAGATAAAAAACCTATTAAAAAGTAAAAACGCCATATTGCTTGCTCACTATTATCAAGAGGATTCTATTCAAGATATAGCTGATTTTGTTGGAGACTCTCTCGATCTATCAAAAAAAGCTGCGACAACTGATGCTGATATAATCCTATTTTCAGGAGTAAAATTTATGGCAGATGTTGCTAAAATTTTAAATCCTAACAAGAAAGTATTAGTACCTGATTTAAACGCAGGATGTTCACTTGAAGAATCTTGTCCACCAGAGAAATTTAAAGAATTTTGTCAGCTACATAGTGATCATTTAGTCATAAGCTATATAAATTGCTCTGCAGAAGTTAAAGCACTATCAGATATTATAGTTACTTCCTCAAATGCAGAGGCAATTATTAATTCACTAGATAAAAACGAAAAAATTATTTTTGCTCCAGATAAAAATTTAGGAAATTACCTAAATAAAAAAACTGGAAGAAACATGAAATTATGGCAAGGATCATGCATTGTTCATGAACAATTTTCCTTAAAAAAATTAATCCAGTTAAAAGAAAGATTCCCAGATGCAAATGTAATTGCACATCCAGAATGTCCAGAATATCTTCTTGATGAATCAGATTTTATAGGATCAACATCAAAATTATTAAATTATGTTAAAGAATCATCTAATGAAAATATTATTGTTCTTACTGAGTCAGGTATTATTCATCAAATGAATAAAATTAACCCCAAAATTAATTATCATATAGTTCCAGCAATAAATGATAATTCATGCACAAATTGTAGCAAATGCCCATTTATGAAAATGAATAATATAGAAAAAATATATAACACTATTCTAAATGAAGTAAATGAAATAACTCTCCCATTTAATCTTAAAAATAAAGCAAAAAAACCCCTAGAAAGAATGCTCGCTATAAAATGAGTAAAAAATTATTAAAAATAGGAGAAATTATTTTTAAAGAGAGAAAAAGGCAAAAATTACGTATAGATTTTGTTGCTAAGGAGATAAATATTTCAAAAGAATATGTAAAAATGATTGAGAATGGAACACTAGATAATAAATTATCAAAAATTCTTACTTCTAGATATTTAGGTATATATATGTCTCTTCTTAACATAAAATCTAATGAATATTTAAAAGATTATTTAGAAAAAGATAAAAAAGAAAATTATAGTTTTAATAAATATATAATTAGTAAAATATCTAAAAATAATATATCAATCTTAACAATATTAGCATTTATTATTTTTATAATAATTACAAATCTATATCTAGAAAAAAATGTCCTCTACCAGAAGGAACAAATGACCCAAAAGATAAAAATATTATATCAAAATTAATTATTTTCTATCATCTGCCAGGAAAGAATAGGTTTTCTTGCAGCATTTGTTTCATCTAAACGTTTCTTAGGAGTATTTAATGGAAATTCCTTAAATTTATCTCCTCTTCCCTCTGAGATTTCTGTAGCAATATGTTTCATTGTAGAGATAAATTTATCCAATGTATTTTTATTCTCCGTTTCAGTTGGCTCAATAAGCATAGCGCCAGGAACAGTTAAAGGAAAATACATTGTCATGGGATGAAAGCCAAATTCAACAAGAGCCTTAGCTATATCAAGAGTAGAAATATCATATTTAGATTGAATCTTATCAGTAAAAAGACATTCATGCATGCAATTACCTGAATATGCTAAATTATAATAATCCTTTAACTTAACCATAACATAATTTGCGCTTAAAACAGCATCTCTACTAACCATTCTCAAACCATTAATACCATTACTAAGCATATATGATAAAGCTCTAACCATAAGAGTAAATTGACCATAAAAACCTTTAATCTGACCAATTGAATTTTTGGAATCTCTAACAAATATAAATTTATCATTAGATTTTCTTACATAAGGAATTGGAAGATATTCTGATAATTCTGAAGAAACTGCAATTGGACCACATCCAGGCCCACCACCACCATGAGGTGTTGAAAAAGTTTTATGAAGGTTAAAATGCATAACATCAATACCAAGCTCTCCAGGTTTAATATAACCAACTATAGCATTAAAATTAGCTCCATCACAATAGAAATATGCCCCAACTGAGTGAATAAGATCTGCTATTTTTACTATATCCTTTTCAAACTTACCGCATGTATTTGGATTTGTAAGCATTATAGCTGCAATCTCTTCACCATATTGAGATATTAACTCTTCTATTTCTCCTAAATCACAAAATCCATCTATAGTAGTTTTTACAGTAAGAATTTTATAACCACATGATGCTGCTGTAGCAGGATTTGTTCCATGCGCTGAATCAGGAATAATAACATATTTTCTAACATTACCTCTTATCTCATGAGCCTTTCTAATAACGCTCATACCAGCATATTC
The DNA here is from genome assembly GCA_965658435.1 of Rickettsiales bacterium. GTDB lineage: Bacteria > Pseudomonadota > Alphaproteobacteria > Rickettsiales > JABIRX01 > JADHLN01. The sequence continues at coordinate 46,586 of CBFHSE010000007.1, forward strand.
ACCATGTGCACCAGCAGCAGGGTTTAATGATACAGCATCAAGGCCACTTAATTCACATAACCATTTTTGTAGCTCATACATTACTTCTAAACAGCCTTGAATAGTAGATTCATTTTGCAATGGATGAACATCTCTAAAACCATTAAATCTAGCTACAAGCTCATTTATTCTAGGATTATGCTTCATCGTACATGAACCCAATGGATAAAATCCAGTATCAATAGAATAATTTTTTTGCGATAACCTTGTAAAGTGACGAATAATATCAGGCTCGCTATGTGAAGGAATATTTAAATTATCCCTTTCATCTACACCTATATATAAATTAAAATCCTCAACAGAGAAATCCTCAATATCAACACCTGAAATCTCATCATCTCTGCCGGTAGAAATTAATAAAGGAACATCATAGTCAAGACCCTTGCCTTCAAAAACAGGTTCTATATTTATAGAATGTATTTCAGCTTCATTTTTCATAATATACC
>CBFHSE010000008.1:0-12411 GCA_965658435.1 Rickettsiales bacterium
ACAATATGCACAAAAATCAGTGAGTTTAACAATATTCATAAAATTGCAATTAAATATAAAAACATATTCTGTTCAGTAGGAACTCACCCTAATTATGTTTCTGAGGAGAAATTTCATGATATGTCAGAAATAATCAAATTATGCAAATTAGAAAAAGTTATTGGCATTGGTGAAACTGGTCTTGATTATTATTATGATTATGCTCCTAAAGATTTGCAAAAAAAGAATTTTAATGAACATATAAAAGCAGCCCAAGAAACTGATTTACCAGTAATAATTCATACTAGAGAAGCAGCCAATGATACTATTGAAATTTTAAAAGAAAATCTAGCTATTAAGCCCTTCCCTGCTTTAATTCATTGCTTTACTGAAGATAAGGATTTTGCTAAAAAAATACTTGATTTAGGATTATATATTTCAATGTCAGGAATAGTTACTTTTAAAAATGCAGAAAAAATTCGTACTGCATTATCATATATCCCTATTGACAGATTAATAGTAGAGACAGATTCACCTTATTTAGCACCTGTTCCTTATCGCGGTAAAATTAATCAACCAGCTTACACTAAAAATACATTAGAATTTATAGCAAATTTTCTTGATGTTAAAATGGAAAAACTAGCAGAAGAAACTACTAATAATTTTTTTACCTTATTTAAAAAAGCTAATGTTTAAAGCACTAACACTTATTTTTAAGCAATTAACATTATCACAAAAAATAAAATATTTTGCTGTAATTGCTATATCTTTATTTATTAGCTTTTACTTATTTAGCTTCTTTTTTTCTATATTTTTAGCAATATTTACTTTTATATTTACCAGAAAAATGCTTAATAAATTTTTTAAACATAAGGTAAGAAACTCACGAGGAAATTTGGATAATATTATCTATAGGGATGGAGAAAAAATTCAATTAAAGGAAATAAACCCGATTAAAAATCGAAAAAAGAAAAAATGACTTATTTATAATTTAATTTGAAAATGGCGGGAGTGACGAGACTCGAACTCGCGGCCTCCTGCGTGACAGGCAGGCGCTCTAACCAACTGAGCTACACCCCCATTTAGGTGGGAAATTTATAAACAAAGCTAACTTTGCTGTCAATTAATATAATATATTTTATAATATATAAATAAAAATAATTTAATATGTCATATATATTTTTAAATAATAAAATAATCAATGATAGTGAAGCTAAAATTTCAATTCATGATAGAGCTTTACAATTTTCTGATGGTATTTATGAGGTAATCTTACTAAATTCAGGGAATTTTATAGATTTAGATGCCCATATTGAAAGATTATTTTCTTCTTTAGCTATGCTAAAAATAAAGCTCTCTTTTAATAAAGAAGAATTAATAGAAAAAATCATAAATTATCAAATAAAAACAAAAGAACATAATAATGCTTTATATATTCAAATAACTAGAGGTTCATATAAGAGAGTACAGACTCTTGATATTGCTAGTGAAGCAAATATTATTATGTATTTTTTAGATAATAAATCACTTGATAAGCAAGATATACTTAATGGCTTTAGTGCAATTACCCATGATGATATTAGATGGAAAAAATGCGAAATTAAATCAACTTCTATTTTAGCTAATTTATTATGTAAGGAAAAAGCTAATGAATTATCTGCTTGTGAGGCAATTTTAATTGAAGATAATCATGTTACTGAGGGTAGCTTTTCTAATATATTTATTATTGATAAAAATAATATATTAATAACAAGGCCAATAGATGATGGAAGAATTCTACCAGGAATTACCAGAGCAAGAATATTAAAATTAGCCGAACAGAATAACATAAATATTGATATTAGAAAATATAGCAAAGCAGAATTATTTTCTGCTAAAGAGGTTTTTGCTTCAAGCTCTACAATGTTAATAAGACCAATAATTAAAATTGATGAAGAAATTATTGGCTCTGGAAAAACAGGTGATCTAACTAAGAAATTAATTTCACTTTATCAAGATTTCTTGGATAAACATTAAAGCTAGGATTTTTTAATTATTTAATTTTAAATTTATTTCTTACAGCTAAAAATAGTAAAAATATTAAAATAATATTTATAAGGCTTTGCCCTAAAAATAACATATTAGGTAATTTTTCGAAATTTGCTTCAATGCCAAATATAGATGTTTTAAAAAGTGGGAATATTGTTCTTGCTAAAGATAATTCAAATCCTTCTAAACAAATATTTCCATATAAATAATAACAGTTAAGAAAAGCAAATAATATAAAGCTTAAACATAAGCAAATAAATGGCCTAAAAATACTTGTTCCACATTTGGAAAAAAAATCATATGATCGCATCAAATAATCTTTATTTTTAGCTTTTAATTCATATCTAAAAAATCTCATTTCCTCTTCATAGTTATTATTTTTAATATAATAATTTTTTAAGAATATATATTTCTCTGGATCTTCCTCCTGCTTGTCTTTATTGGCAGCGCATTTTGCTTTTTTATCTATTTTATGTATTTTTATATTATCTGCACCTGTTGAAATTATATTAGAAAAATCAGGTATTTTAGTAAAGATATTATCAAATTTTGCATAATTAATAAAATGCGTATTAATTAAATTAATGTTTTTTATTTCATTATTTTCGCTTCTATTAGCAATTTTTATAATATTAAATTGAGACTCTGATAAATCTAAATTATCTATATCAACGCCAGTGCAAATAAATTTTTCAACCTCAATATTGTTTAATTTTAATTTTTTAATTTTAGATTTTTGAAAAGATTTAATAGTAATATCACCATATTTGCTTTTAGCATTTTCTGAAGTTGTTATCTTTACCTCATCTAGATTATAAGTTTGTCCTATTATATTTAACTCTGGATTTTTTCCATTAAGATCTATCTTAATTCCTCTATTTTCTTGACCATTTTTGTTATTATTTTGTGGTAAATCACAATCTTCAAATGTAATTTTTTCTGCCTCTAAGGAAATAAATCCATTTTCATTAAATGGACAATTTTTAAAATATATATGTTTACCTTTTTTTATTGTAAATTTTGTAACTTTACTAAAATCCCAGCCGTCGCATTCTATATGTGTTGTGAAGTTTTCACAGTTAATTTCAATAATTATATCATTTTTACCTGCAACTAGTTCACCCCATTCATCCTTCCTCCTATCATTATGATCTTGAGATGTTTGATGAATCTTTTTAAAAGAAGGAGTTAAGTTTCTCATTATTATGAATATTAAACTGAGATAGTTGTGGAGATGGTGGGCGATGAGAGATTCGAACTCCCGACCCCCTCGGTGTAAACGAGATGCTCTAGCCAGCTGAGCTAATCGCCCCTTAGGGTGGTTTTTATTCTTTATTTGCTAAATTAGCAAGTAAAAACATCTTATATTTATAAATTTCAGCTAATTTTTATATTAAAATTAGTGAGTAGAAAGCTTAGATTCAGATTTAACTAATTTATCTTTTTCTTCTTTCCATTTAGCAGGCTTTGTTGCTTTTATTAAAGCAGCCTTTAAAACTTCATCTAAATTTGAAGCATAAATAATTTCAAGATTATCGGTAATATTTTTTGGCAAATCTGCTAAATTTTTTCTGTTTTTTTCAGGGATAATAACTTGCTTAATTCCTGCTCTTAATGCAGCTAAGAGCTTTTCTTTCAAACCACCAATTGGCAGCACCCTACCCCTTAAGGTGATCTCACCTGTCATAGCAACCAATCTATTCACAGGGATATTAGTTAAAATTGAAACTATTGATGTGCAAATTGCAATTCCAGCTGAAGGACCATCTTTTGGAGTTGCCCCTTCAGGAACATGTAAATGAATATCATATTTTTGATATTCTTTAGTAGTAACACCAAATTCATGTGAACGTGACTTAAAATAATTATAAGCTGCATGCACAGATTCTTTCATTACATCACCTAATTTTCCAGTGCATGTAATTTTGCCATCTCCAGGTATTTTAACCGCTTCAATAGATAAAATATCACCTCCAAATTCTGTATAAGCAAGGCCAGTTGTTACGCCAATTAAATCTTTTTCTTCAATTCTACCATAATCAAATTTTGCAACACCTGAATATTTAGCCAGATTTTTAGGTGAAATATTAATTTTTGTAGTTTTCTCATCAGCATCAATATTACGTGTAGCTTTACGAGCTATATTAGCTATTTCTCTTTCTAAATTTCTTACTCCAGCTTCATAAGTATATTTTCTTATTAATTCTAAAATAGCTTTATCTGCAAGAGATAATTCTTTTTTATCTAAGCCATGTGCTTCAAGTTGACGTGGGATAAGATGTTTTTTAGCTATTTGCAATTTTTCATCTTCTGTATAACCAGAAACATTAATAATCTCCATTCTGTCTCTTAATGCGTGAGGAATATTTAATGAATTAGCTGTAGTAACAAACATTACTTCTGATAAATCATAATCAACTTCTAAATAATGATCACTAAAACTTGCATTTTGCTCAGGATCTAGCACCTCTAATAATGCTGAGGCCGGATCACCCCTAAAATCTTGGCCCATTTTGTCTATTTCATCTAATAAAAATAGCGGGTTAGATGTTTGACATTTTTTCATTTGCTGAATTATTTTACCTGGCATTGCTCCTATATAGGTTTTTCTATGCCCTCTTATTTCAGCTTCATCTCTTACACCACCTAAAGATATTTTAGCAAATTTTCTACCCATTGTTTCAGCGATAGATTTTGCAAGAGAAGTTTTACCAACTCCTGGAGGTCCAACTAAACATAAAACTGGTCCTTTTATTTTTTTTACTCTTTTATTTACAGCAATAAACTCAAGAATTCTTTCTTTTACCTTATCAAGAGCATAATGCTGGTTATTTAAGATTTCTTCTGCTTTTTTTAAATCTATTTTTAATTTATTTGGTTCATGCCAAGGAATATTTAATAAACATTCCAGATAATTTCTGATAATTCCTGCCTCTGAAGAAATTGGATTCATAGCCTTTAGCTTCTTTAAATCAGAACTTGCTTTTTGCTTAGCTTCTTTTGATAAAAGCTTTTCTTTGATTAATTTGCTAAAATTCTCAATTTCATCTTGTTCTTCTAAATCAGCTTCTCCTAATTCTTTTTTTATCGCTTTTAATTGTTCGTTTAAATAATATTCTCTTTGTGATGTTTCAACTTGAGTTTTAATACGATTTTTTATTTTATTTTCAGCTTCAAGAACTTGATATTCACCTTTTAGTAATTCTAGTGCTAAATTTAACCTTTTAGCTATATCTATCTCTTCAAGACCTTTTTGCTTTTCAGTTATTTTTAATGGCAATGTTGATATTATGTGATCTGCTAATTTAGCTGGATCATTAATCTCAATAATTGCTGTAGCTAAATCAGAAGGAACTCTCTCTTCTAATTTAATATAATCTTTAAATTTTTCTTTTAATGTTCTTACAAGAGCAATATATTTGCCTGTATCATTATCAGAATAATTTATTAATTCTATTTGAGCTGAGAAGCTTTTATCATTATGAAATTTAACTAATTTTGCTCTTTGTTTAGTTTCCACTAAAATTTTTAAGGTACCATCTGGTAATTTCAAGAGCTGAATAATATGACAAATTGTACCAATTTCATAAATATCTTTTCCAGTTATTTCATTTACAGAAGCTGATTTCTGAGTAACTAAAAAGATTTTTTTATCTTTATCTAATGCCTCTTCCAAAGCTTTGATTGATTTATTTCGCCCGATAAATAATGGAAGAATCATATCAGGAAAAACTACAATATCTCTAAGTGGTAGTGCTGGAATTTGCACCAGATCTTTTTTGATGGCTCTTATCATCTATTAGCTAGCTTTTTTTTTATTTGGGGTTTTTTTAGCTTTTTTAACTGCTGCTGGTTTAGTTGCAGCTTTAGCTTTTTCTTTAGCAAGAATCACTATTTCTGGTTTTTTACCATCATCAATAACTTTTTGATCAATAGTCACCTGTTTTTTACCTTTAATGCTTGGTAAATCATACATTGTATCAAGTAAAGTTGATTCCATGATAGCTCTTAAACCTCTGGCACCAGTTCCTCTTTTAATTGCTTTAGTTACAAATGCTTTTAAGGATTCTTTTGTAAATATTAAATCAGTATTTTCCATTTTTACTAATTTTTGATATTGCTTCACAAGAGCGTTTTTTGGTTCAGTTAAAATTTTAACTAAATCACTTTCACTTAAATCGGATAATGGAGCAATAACTGGAAGTCTTCCGATAAATTCAGGAATTAAACCATATTTTACTAAATCATCTGGCTCAATATTTGAAATTATATCAGCCATTTTTACATTTTTAACATCTCTAACATCTGCAGAAAATCCAATAGAAACTCCCCTTCCTTTAGCAGAAACGATTTTTTCTAAACCTTCAAATGCACCAGCACAAATAAATAGGATATTAGAAGTATCAACTTGCAAATATTCTTGTTGAGGATGTTTTCTTCCTCCTTGCGGTGGCACTGCAGCAACAGTTCCTTCTATAATTTTTAGTAATGCTTGCTGAACACCCTCACCCGATACATCTCTTGTTATTGATGGATTATCAGATTTTCTGGAAATTTTATCTATTTCATCAATATAGACAATTCCTCTTTGGGCTTTTTCAACATTATAATCTGCAGATTGTAATAATCTTAAAATAATATTTTCTACATCTTCCCCAACATATCCCGCTTCTGTTAATGATGTTGCATCGGCCATAGCAAATGGTACATCAAGAATTCTTGCAAGAGTTTGTGCTAATAATGTTTTTCCACAACCTGTTGGTCCTATTAATAAAATATTAGATTTTGTTAATTCAACATTATTACTGCTGCTATTTAGATCTTCAAGCCTTTTATAGTGATTATAAACAGCTACTGATAATACTTTTTTAGCATAATCTTGCCCTACAACATAATCATCTAATATTTTACAAATTTCTTCTGGAGCAGAAATTTTGTCAGTTTCTTTGTTAACAATAGATGTTTTTTTATCTTCTTTTATAACATCTGTGCATAATTCTATACATTCATTACAAATAAAAACTGCAGGACCTGCTATTAATTTTTTAACTTCATATTGGCTTTTGCCACAAAATGAACAGAATAATGTATCTTTACTCATAATTATTTTTTAGTCTTATTATTTTTTTCAACTTCATTTCTATTTTGGATTACTTGATCAATCAATCCAAATGATTTTGCTTCCTCAGCAGACATAAAATTATCACGTTCCATTGATTTATGGATAGTGTCTAATTTTTTACCTGTATGATTAACATAAATCTCGTTTAATCTTTTTTTAAGCTTTAATATTTCTTTGGCATGAATTTCTATATCAGTAGCTTGCCCTTGAAAGCCTCCTGATGGTTGATGAATCATAATTCTTGAGTTTGGCAAACTGTAACGACAACCTTTTTGACCAGCAGTTAAAAGAAGCGAGCCCATTGAAGCTGCTTGACCAATACACATTGTAGAAACTTCAGAGTTAATATATTGCATTGTATCGTAAATTGACAATCCAGCTGTTACAACTCCTCCCGGAGAGTTAATATACATATAAATTGGTTTGTGAGGATCTTCAGATTCTAGAAATAAAAGCTGAGCTACAATTAAGCTAGCCATATGATCTTCAACCTGGCCAGTTACAAAAATAATTCTTTCTTTTAATAGCCTTGAGTAAATATCAAATGATCTTTCTCCACGAGCAGTTTGCTCAATTACCATCGGTACAAGGGTATTAGTGAATTGGTCTAATATGTCCATTTATTTTATCCTTAGGGTTATCGCAATGATAAGTGACAAAAAATAAATTTAAATGGTTTTTTTAATTATCATAAATTTTTTTGAATTGCTCCATAGTAACTTCTTTTTCTTTAGGAGCTGATTTTTCTATTATGTAATTAACCGCTTTTTCTTCAATTATAGGCCCTTTTAAATGCTCTAACATTTGAGGATTTCCTTGATAAAACTTCATAATATCCTCAGGATTGCCAGGATAATTAGCAAATTGAGCTTGCATAGATTCTCTAAGCTCTTTTTCAGAAACTGAAATTTTTTGCTTTTCTGCAATATCAGATAAAATCAATCCAGATTTAACTCTTCTTTTAGCGATTTTTAAATTATCTTTTTTTGCTTTGTCAAAATCTTTAGATTTTTCTTTTTCAGCTTCTTCTTCAGACTTTAAATTATTATCTCTTAAAAATTGTTGGTTTAATATATTGAACTCTTCATTAACCATTGATTGCGGCAAATCAATTTTAACTGATGATTCAATATGATCAAATAATTCTTTTTTATATTGATTTTTTGCCTGATCAGCAAAATATTTACTAATATTTTCTTTAATTTTACTCTTTAAGTCAGCAATATCTTTTGCTCCATGCTTTTTAGCAAATTCTCCATTTAACTCAGCTTTAACTGGCTCTAGAACTTCTTTTACTTTAACTTTAAATTCAGCTTTTTTACCTTTAAGCTCTTCTGAATGATATTCTTTTGGGAAAGTAACTTTTACTAATTTTTCATCACCTGCTTTAGAACCAATTAACTGTTCTTCAAAATTATCTATGAAGCTCTTACTTCCTAGAACTAATTTATGATTATCCGCTTTTCCGCCAGCAAATTCTTTACCATCAACAGAACCAACATAATCAATTAAAACTGCTTGGTTCTTTTTTGCCTGTTCTTTATCAGCTAATTTTTTAAAATCTTGTTGCTGGCTTTGCATTACCTCTAATTGCTTAGTAACTTCTGATTCAGGTACAATAACTTTATATTTTTCAATTTTTAATTTTGCATAATCCAATTCTTTAATAGCTGGAATAGATTCAAATTTTAAATCAAAGACTAAATCATCTCCTGCTTTATATTCTTTTACATCAATATCTGGCTTGGAAGCTATTCTTAATTTTTCTTCTTCAAATAATTTCTTACTTGATGCTTGAATCTCCTCATTTATTATTTCCTCAGTAATAGAAGCTCCAAATCTTTGCTCTAAATAATTAGTAGGAACTTTACCTGGTCTAAAACCTGGAAGTTTAGCTTGCTTTTGCAAATCAATTAACTTTGCATTAAATTTCTCAGTTATTTCTTTAGCCGCTATTTTTATGGTAAAGCTAAGCTCTAAACCATTTTCTTTCTTATCAGTAACTTGCATTCTATATTTTATTTAAATTTAATTGGTGCGGATGAAGGGACTTGAACCCCCACGCCTTGCGGCACTAGATCCTAAGTCTAGCGCGTCTACCAATTCCGCCACATCCGCAAAAAATCAGAGGGTTATATAAACGTTTTTTATCCTATAAATCAAGTAAAATATAGTAATATCTTAAAAATCAAAAATATTTGTTAGTTATAATCTTTATAATTGACAGAAAAGCTTATTAAATTTACTAACTCAAGCCAAATTAAATTGCTGATTATGAAAATTTTTAAATCTAAAAAAGCCACAATTGCTGTTATAAAGCTTCAAGGAGTTATTGGTAAGGTAGGATTATCAAAAGGACTCACTATAGATAGCATTAAGCATATAGAAAAAATTAAAAAATTCAAAAAGTTAGACGCTATTATTCTTTTAATAAATTCACCAGGAGGATCACCAGTACAATCCGAAATGATTGCCAAAAAAATAACCTCTCTTACAATAAAAAAAGATGGTAGCAAAATACCTATTTACAGCTTCTGTGAAGATGTTGCAGCTAGCGGAGGTTACTGGCTGGCTTGCATTGGAGATGAAATATATAGCTCTAGCTCTTCTATAATAGGGAGCATTGGAGTTATTTCGCAAGGCTTTGGCTTTGTTGATGCTATAAAAAAACTAGGTATTGAAAGAAGAGTTTATACTCAAGGAGAAAATAAATCTGTTCTTGATCCATTTAGCAAAACAAAAAAAGAAGATATAGAGATAATTAAAGAGATACAAGGTGATATACATCAAGAATTTATTAATTATGTAAAAAATAAACGTGGTAAAAAATTAAATGATAGCCAAGATGTTTTTACAGGGAAATTCTGGTCGGGAAATAAAGCTCTAGAATTAGGCTTAATTGATGGTATTGGTTATTATGAAGAAATTATCAAAGAAAAATTCGGTGAAAAAGTTGAATTCAAAGAATTATCTGCAAAACAAGGATTTATTCAAAAAAAATTATCCGCAATGGTTGCTAATATAGCTAATAATTTTATAGTAGATGTTGCAGAAGCTAAAATGAACAGTAAATATAAATAAGAAAAAATGAAAGTTACAAAAAAAGTTAGATCAATTTTAGATTGGTACCAAGCTGATAATCCAGGTACAAAAAGAAATTTATGCAATATTTTAATGGCAGGAAAATTAGGGGGAACTGGAAAAATGGTTATTCTTCCTGTTGATCAAGGTTTTGAACATGGGCCAGCAAGAAGCTTTGCTGCAAACCCTGCTGCTTATGATCCAGAATATCATTTTAAACTTGCAATTGATGCAGGACTTAATGCCTATGCTGCTCCTCTTGGTATGATTGAATTTGCAGCAGATAAATATGCGGGCTCAATTCCATTAATATTAAAAGTTAATAGCTCAAATTCATTAGCAAGAGATAAAGACGCCCCGCATCAATCTCTTACAGCATCAGTAGAAGATGCAATTCGCTTGGGTTGCTCTGCAATTGGTTTTACAATATACCCTGGTTCAGATGCACAATTTGATATGATTGAAGAGATAAAAGAACTAACTTTAGAAGCAAAATCTCATGGTTTAGCTGTTGTTGTGTGGTCTTATCCTCGTGGAGGCGACATTAGTAAAGATGGCGAAACTGCCATTGATATTTGCGCATATGCGGCACATATGGCAGCTTTAATTGGGGCTCACATTATCAAAGTTAAACCTCCTACTGAACATTTAGAGTTAGAGGCTGCTAAAAAAGTATATTTAGAACAAAACATAAATATTAAAACTCTTTCAGACCGTATTGCTCATGTTAAAGAGAGCTGTTTTAATGGTAAAAGAATAGTTATATTTTCTGGTGGAGCATCTAAGGGTCTAGAATCATTATATGATGAAGTAAAACATATTCATTTAGGAGGAGGAAATGGCTCAATAATTGGCAGAAACTGCTTTCAAAGAGAAAGAGATGACGCTCTAAATATGCTTAATAAAATAATAGATATTTATAAATCTTAGTAATTTTGACTGAAATATATCTAATCTCTCCAGAAAAAATTGAGTTAGGTGAATTTGCTAAAAACTTAGACAATATTTTCAAAGTTACTGGTGGTTGTGGAGCTTTCCAGTTAAGATTAAAAAATCACACTACCAATCATATCATAGAGGCAGCAAAAAAATTACTGCCTATTTGCCATGATTATGGAGTACCTTTTATTATTAATGATTTTTGGGAGCTAGCAAGAGATCTGGATATTGATGGAATTCATATTGGCCAAGATGATTCCAATATCAAGGATTTAAGAAAGGAATTTTCAGATCAGAAGATAATTGGAGTAAGCTGCCAAAATTCAAAACATAATGCTATTATTGCCGCCGAGAATGGAGCTGATTATGTATCTTTTGGGGCTTTTTTTCCAACTAGCACCAAAAAAAATACTGTAAAAGCTGATTTAGATATTTTAAATTGGTGGAAAAATACTACAAATATTCCTGTTGCAGCTATTGGCGGAATAAACTATAATAACATTAAGGATGTATTATATTGTGAACCAGATTTTATTTGTTTAATTTCAGCAATCTGGTCAGATAGCAATCCAGGAGATAAATTAGGAGAATTTATGAAATTAACAGAAACTGATTTATAGAGTAAGATAATGAAAAAAATTCTATTTGTATGCACTGGTAATATCTGTCGCTCTCCATCTACAGAAGGAGTATTTAGACATAAGTTAAAAAAATTAGGTATATTACAAAAATTTATAATTGATTCAGCAGCTCTTTACGCCTATCATGTTGGAGAACTTCCTGATTATAGGGCAATTAATGAAGCAGAAAGACGAGGTGTAAATTTAAGCGAAATTCATGCAAGACAAGTAATATTAGATGATTTTTACGAATATGACTTGATATTAGGTATGACCAATGAACATATAAACTTTCTTGAAGCTAAAAAGCCTCAAGATTCTAACGCCGAAATTGATTTATTTTTAAGATATGCAGGTAATTCTAAAGAAGATGAACTTAGCGACCCATATTACGGAGGTGAAGAAAGTTTTAAAACTATGTTCGACCAAATAGAAATGGCTTGCGATGAAATTATTACCAAAATAACTTCATAATTTTGACATTAGATATCATATTAACTATGTTTTTTGATAAATTAAGAGGATCAAAATGATTAATGCAAATTCCATAAGAGTTGGAAATATTATAAAATTTTCTGGAAAATTATGTGTAGTTGTTAAAACAATGCACACGCAACCAGGAAAAGGAGGAGCTTTTGTACA
>CBFHSE010000008.1:12421-42450 GCA_965658435.1 Rickettsiales bacterium
ATAGATCGGAGGACAAAATTGAAAAAGCTTTTCTTGAAGAGTTAGAATTGCAATTTTTATATCAAGATGGTGCAAGCTTTTATTTCATGAATAATGAAAATTACGAACAAATTCAACTTGAAAAAGATGTTATTACCGATGAACAACAAGCATTTCTTGAAGAAGGAGCAACAGTAAAAGGACAATTTTTTGAAGGAAATATTATTTCAGTTTCCTTACCAGAAAATATTCAAGTAGAAATCGAAACTACCGAATCAACAGTTAAAGGTCAAACAGCAGCTTCTTCATATAAGCCAGCTACCTTAACAAATGGCTTGAAAATTATGGTGCCGCCTTTTATTAATGAAGGAGATAAAGTATTAATTAAATCAACTGACCTCTCCTATTTAGAAAGAGTTAAAGGTGAATAGCAAGCCAAGATTTTATAATATTTTAGCAAAAATAATTTTATCTGCAGAAGATCAAATCAACAGAGATTTAAATGAATTATCTCTTTTGCAATCATCAAAGAATCTACCTTATAATTTTGCTAATAAATTGCCTGAAATAATCAAAAAAACTATCCTATATAAAGCAGAATATCTATTGCCTGATTATGGTATTATTTATAATAATTCAATTATAAAAGAGCCTGAAGAGAAAGATAATTTTATTATTATTAATATCTTACCTGAAGTTGAAAATTTACTTCGATCCATTCCATTTATAAGCTGCTCGGCATTTATAGCTGGTCTTGATAGCAAATTACAGGTAAAAAATATCGAAGCGTCTTTTATATTTTTACCAATTTTTAACAAAATTATCTGGGCCGATCAAGCCTTGGAGCAATCATTTTCTGAAAATCGTAAATTAAAAACAAGCCAGGTTATTGAAGTTGAGAGAGCCAATATTTGCAATAAAATTAATAATAATGGCATAAATTTAAAATCTTCTAATTATGAAATTTGTATGATAGCTGAAGCAAAACTAGATGTTTTTATTGCTAAATATGAGAATGAACTAGATTTTAGAGCAGCAGAATTAATTGCAAATATGGCTGGAGCAATATCTTTTATTGATAGAAAAGATAAAATAGTCAAAATAGTAGCTAATAAGGATCTTTTTGAAAAATTAAAAAATGAGTAAAACTATATCAGTAGCTATAATTGGAGCATCAGGATATACAGCCAGTGAATTAATTCGGCTTATTCATAACCACCCAAATATAAAAGTAAAATATCTTATAGGTAATAGTAAAGTAGGTAAGGATATTGAGGATATATACCCATATTTAAAATTTACAGATTTACCTCCTATTCAAAATTTCCCTTCAATCGATTTTAATAATATCGAAATTGTTTTTATATGCTTACCGCATGGTGAAACTGTTAAAATCATAAATAAAATACCAAAAAATATAAAAATAATAGATCTTTCATCTGACTTTAGAATTTCTAATAAGAATTTATATAAAGAATATTATAAAGAAAATTTAGATGATAAATATCAAGGTGAGATAGCCTATGGTTTATCTGAAATTTATAAAGAAGATATAAAAAATAAAAGAATCATAGCGTGTCCCGGTTGCTATCCAACTGCTGCATTACTTCCATTAATACCTCTAATTAAAGATGGAATGATTTCTAGTAACGAAATTATCATTGATGCAAAAACAGGTATAAGTGGCGCTGGTCGTAAGGCTATCGAAAACAACTTATTTTGTGAAATAAATGAAAACCTTATTCCATATAATTTAAATTCTCATCGTCATTTAGCAGAATTAATTGAACAGTTAAAAATAAAAAAATCTAATATTCAATTTACCCCGCAAATTATACCAACTTCTCGCGGTATAATCTCGAATATTTACGTTAAATCAGATAGTTCAGCGATTAAGTTATCAGAATTTCTAACTAATTATTATAAGGATTCTTTTTTTATTAAAATAGTTAATGAAATACCTAAATTAAGAAATATTATAGCCACAAATTTTTGTGAGATAGCTATATTTGATACTAACATTAATGGTAAAAAATTAATTATTAGCAATATAGACAATCTAACTAAAGGATCATCTGGGCAAGCTATCCAAAATTTTAATATTATTTATAATTTTGAAATTAATACAGGACTTTTTAACTTAGCTACATATCCATAATGAGTTTTACGCCTATTAAATATAGATCAATATTACCAAAAATTTCTGATAAAGCTCTTATTGCCCCTAATGCAATTATCTCAGGAGATATAGAAATCATGGAAAATACAAATATCTGGTACAATGTAGTTATTAGAGGCGATGTTGCTCCAATCAGAATTGGTAAAAATAGCAACATTCAAGATGGAACCATTATTCATGTAACAAGACCAAACCACCTTCAGAATAAAACAGATGAAAATGGCGCTCCTACAATTATAGGAGATTATGTTACAATAGGACATATGGCAATGATACATGCATGCAAAATAGATTCAAACGCTTTTATAGGAATGAGCTCAGTAATTATGGATTTAGTTCATATAGAATCAGAGGCAATGATTGCTGCAGGAGCTGTAATTACTCCAAAGAAAATTATAAAAAGAGGAGAAATATGGGCTGGTAATCCAGGTAAATTTCTACGAAAAATGAGCGAAAGCGAGATAAGCTATATAACTAAATCTGCTGAAAATTACGTTGAGCTAGCTAAAGAATATTTTAGCTAAATTTATTCAAGAATTTCTATAATTGCTTTTGGAGCATTATCCCCGTAGCGGTTACCAGTTTTTATAATTCTGGTATAACCTCCATTTCTATTAGCATATTTAGGGGAAATATTATCTATAAGGTTTTTTACAGATAATTCATTTCTTAATTTTGCTATTAAACTTCTTCTTGCATTTAAATCCGCTTTTTTTGCTAATGTTATTAGCTTTTCAGCATAAGGACGTAATGCTTTAGCTTTTATTAAGGTAGTTTCAATTCTACCATGCTCAAATAAACTATTAGCCATATTAGATAATAATGCTTTTCTGTGGCTTGAAGTTCTATTTAGTTTTTTATTAGATTTTGCTAAATGCTTCATAGTTATAAATTAATTATTATTATCAGAAGATTTTGGTGCTGCACCTAAATTTTCAGGTGGCCAATCTGGTATATCTTGTCCAAAATTGAGATTAAGAGTTTGTAATATTGCTCTTATTTCATTTAATGATTTTCTTCCAAAATTTGGAGTTTTAAGCATATCATTTTCGCTTCTTCTAACAAGATCACCAAGATAAATTATATCTTCATTTTTAAGGCAATTTTGGGAACGAACAGATAATTCAAGTTCATCAACTTTTTTAAGTAATACAGGATCAAAACTAAGAGTTTCTTCCTCTTCTTTTTCTTCTGTGACTTCGATATTATCATCAAAATTAATGAATAAATTCATTTGTTCTTTCATTATTTTTGCGGCAATACCAATTGCTAAATCCGGTTCGATTGAACCATTAGTTTCTACTTCTAGAGTTAATTTATCATAGTCAATTACATCACCTACTCTACTACTATTAATATTAAAGCTAACTTTAGTAATTGGTGAAAAAACTGTATCAATATTTATTAATCCAATTTCTTTATTCTCATTAGCTATTTTACTACTATCTTTATATCCCTTGCCTGATTCAATAATTAAATCTGCTTTAAAGTGGGCATTATTATCAAGGTGACAAATCTCATGATCAGGATTGATAATTTCAATTCCTTCAGGTAATTCAATATCTTTTGCAGTTACAGTGCAAGGACCTTTTATATCTATTTTTGCTCTTTTGGTAGTAGCGGTTTCTGAACTGATTACTACTTTTTTAAGATTAAATATAACATCTATTATATCTTCTGATAACCCATTTACTGTATCTTGCTCATGAATTACTCCATCAATTTTAATTGCTGTAATCGCAGTTCCATAAATAGATGATAGGAGTATTCTTCTTAATGAGTTACCAACTGTTGTTCCAAAACCTCTTTCAAGAGGCTCTACTATTACTTTAGCTGATTTTTTGTTTTCACTAGCATTGTAGCTAATTCTTGAAGGTTTTAAGAAATCTTTCCAATTTTCTGCTAACATAAATTCACCAATAAAGTTATATAAAATTAATTTAAACTCTCCTTCTTTTTGGAGGTCTACATCCATTGTGAGCTATTGGGGTAACATCTTTAATGTAGGTTACAACATAACCTAATGATTGAAATGCCCTCAATGCTGACTCTCTTCCTGCTCCTGGACCTTTTATTTCAACACCAATTGTTTTTACACCAAAATCAAGAGCTTGCTTTGCTGCTTGTTCTGCTGCGACCTGAGCTGCAAATGGTGTAGATTTTCTAGCACCTTTAAAGCCACATTTACCTGCTGATGACCATGTTAAAACATTACCTTGTAAATCTGAGAAGGTTACAATTGTATTGTTAAATGATGCATATATATGTACAACACCTACTGATATATTTTTTTTATCTTTTTTCTTTGCTTTTGTTTTTTTAACGGCAGACATTATATTTATTTCTTCTTGTTAGCTATTGGAACTGCTTTTCCTTTTCTTGTACGAGCATTATTGTGGGTTTTTTGACCATTCACAGGTAAACCTGCTCTATGCCTTAAACCTCTGTAACATCCTAGCTCCATCAGTTTTTTGATGTTTGTAGCAACAACAGATCTTAAGGAACCCTCAACAGTATATTTTGAATCAATTGTTTCTCTAATCTTAATTACTTCATCCTCAGTAAGGTCTTTTACTCTTTTAGAATCACTTATTTTAAGCTCATTACATATGTTTATGGCAGTAGTTTTACCTATTCCATATATATATGTAAGTGATATTATAACTCTTTTTTGAGTTGGTATGTTTACTCCTGCTATTCTAGCCAATTTATTACTTAGTTATGGTTAAAAATTAAGAAATTGGATTATGTTTATTTTGAACTATAAGTCAACTAATTTATCAACATTACATTATATTTTTTTCTACACTGTAATTTAAACATAGTTTTCAATTTTTTTATATATATCTTCAATTGAGCTCTCTCCATCAATTTCAATAATATTTTTATTGTTTTTATAATGACTTATTATTGGTTTGGTATCTGCATCATATTTTTCGAGTCTAGTTTTAATAATTTCTGCATTATCATCTTTTCTTTTCACAAAATTACTTCCACCACATTTATCGCATATGCCATTTATTGTAGGTAGTTTATATATTTCATGATAACCAGTATTACAATCTTTACAGGTAAATCTTCCGCTAACTCTTTTGATAACAGAGTCATTATTAACTTTTATAGCTATAATATTAACAGCTTCTTGTTCAATATTGTTATTATTATTAATTAAATCATCAAGAAATACTGCCTGATTTAATGTTCTTGGAAAGCCATCTAATATAACATTATCAATGTTAGATAATTTATTTAACTTATTAGATATTACTTCAATTATAAATTCATCTGAAACTAATTCGCCTGATTCAAGAATTAACCTTATTTTTTTACCAAGATCTGAATCTTCTTTTGAAATTGATCTTAGCAAATCTCCTGTTGATAGATGTTTATAATTTTTACGTTCTGATAGCAAGGCTGATTGAGTTCCTTTTCCTGAGCCAGGAGCGCCTAATAAAATTAATATTTTCATTATGCTCTTATTTTAATTCTATTTTTCTTTATTACATTGTCATATCTATGGCTCATTAGGTGGGATTGTATTTGTGTAATACTATCCATTGCTACATTTACAACGATTAACAGACTTGTACCACCGAGGTAAAATGGTAATGAATATTTAGAGATGATAACTTCTGGTATAATACATATAAGCGATAGATATGCTGCACCTAATACTGTTATTCTTGTTAATATATGGTCTAAATATTGAGCCGTCTGATTACCTGGCCTTATGCCAGCTATAAAGCCACCACCCTTTTTTAAATTATCAGCTGTTTCTTCAGAGTTAAATACTATTGCTGTATAGAAAAAACTAAAAAAGATAATTAATGATGAGTATAATAAAATAAATAATGGCTTACCATGTGCAAGATTTGAACTTACAAAAGTGGAGAATTCGGATGGATTGGTTGTATTGCCGAATGATATTATTGTTATAGGAAATAATAATAATGAACTAGCAAAAATTGGAGGAATTACTCCAGCTGTGTTTATTTTTAAAGGTAAGTGACTCCCTTCTACGTTAGACATTTTATTCCCTAGGTTTCTCTTTGGATATTGTATTACAATTTTTCTAAATGATCTCTCAAAAAATACAATTATTGCTATTAATGATATTACCAATGTCACGATAAAAATTATAAATAGAGATGAATATACACCTGTTTTACCAAGCTTTATTGTACTAAATAAGGCAGATGGTAGCTCGGCAACTATACCAGAAAATATTATTAATGAAATACCATTTCCAATACCTCTATTAGTTATTTGGTCGCCAAGCCAAAGCAAAAACATTGTTGACCCTACAAGAGTTACAACTGTTGTAATCCTAAAAAATGTACCTGAATATAAAACAGCCGCACCAGCATCAATTGATAAATTTTCTAGCCCAACAGATATCCCATAGCCTTGAAATATTGCAAGAAAGATTGTTAGATATCTAGTATATTGCATTAATGTTCTTCTTCCTTGTTCACCAGACTTTTTTAGCTCTCCAAGAGTTGGAGTTGTTGCTGATAGCAACTGAACAATTATTGATGCGGTAATATATGGCATTACATTTAGAGAAAAAATAGTCATTCTTCCTAATGCGCCACCTGAAAACATATTAAGCATTCCTAATAATCCTGATTGATTTTGATTTTTGATTTGCTCAAATATTATTGGATCAATTCCTGGTATAGGTAGATATGTTCCTAATCTATAGATAATTAATATTGTAAGAGTAAAGATTATTCTGGTTTTTAAGTCTGAAATTTTACTATTTTTATTAAAACCAACTTTGCTCATCTTAAATCTACTCTTTTATTTTGCCACCAGCTTTGATGATTTTTTCTTTGGCTAATTTTGATATAAGGCCAAACTCAACTTCAATTTTTTCCTTTAAATCACCTTTAGAAAGCAATTTAACTGCGCTGACATTTTTTTTAATATAACCAACTGATTTTAAATATTCAAGACTGATAACTTTATTTGACTCGATTCTTTTTTTATCAATAAGGTACTGAATATCCTGAAGATTTATAACATAAATATCTTCAGAAAAAATATTATTAAAACCTCTTTTTGGAAGCCTTCTATGAATAGGCATCTGCCCACCCTCAAAACCTTTGATAGAAACACCTGACCTTGATTTTTGACCTTTGTGACCTCTTCCTGCAGTTTTTCCTTTACCAGATCCAATACCTCTACCAATTCTTTTTGCTTTTTTTGCAGGTTTTAAATCATTAAATATTTCAGAAAGTTTAACCATTTTATGCATTTACCCTATAATTTTTACTAAATGAGATATTTTATTAATCATACCCCTCACTTCAGCTGTGTCACCCAATGTTTTTTCAGAGTTAAGTCTCCTAAGACCAAGACCTCTGACAGTACTTCTAGTTTTTTCGGTTTGACCAATTAAGCTTCTAATTAATTTTACTTTTAATTTTTTATCTGCCATTTAATCCTCAGCTATTTTTTTGTTTTTTATCTTCAGATTTAACTTCTAATTGCTTAGAATTCTCCAACTCACTTGCTGAGTTATTTCTTCTGCCAATTATTTCACCAATTTTCTTACCTCTTTTATTTGAAATAGCTTTTGGAGAATTAATATTCTCTAAAGCATTAAATGTTGCTTTAACAAGATTATACGGATTGGATGTAGATAATGATTTTGCAACTATATCATGTATACCAACTGCCTCAAATACTGCTCTCATTGCTCCTCCAGCTATTATACCTGTACCTGAAGGTGCATATCTTACAATAACTTTTGCAGCACTAAATTTTCCGGTTGAATCATGGTGAACTGTTCTTCCTTCCCTTAATGATATTCTTACAAGATTTTTTTTAGCCATTTTCGTAGCTTTGTTTCTTGCTTCTGTAACTTCTTTTGCTTTTCCTGTTCCAAATCCAACCAGACCTTTTTTATCACCTACAACAACCATTGCTGCAAAACCAAAATTTCTTCCACCTTTAACAACTTTGGTAACTCTGTTAACGCAAACTAATTTTTCAACAAAATCTATATTATTATTATCAATCATTATTTCTTATAATTAAAATTTTAAACCATTTTCTCGAGCTGAATCTGCTAGAGACTTAACTTTACCGTGATATAAGTAACCACCTCTATCGAATACTATTTGTGCTATTTTATGCTTCTTAGCAATATTTGCTATCTCAGCACCTACTTTTTTTGCCGCTTCAATATTTGCTAGCTTTATATTTAAGTCTAGTGTTGATATTGATGCAATTGTTTTAGATTCAAGGTCATTAATAAGTTGAGCGTAAATATGTGAGTTGGAAATAAAAATACTGAGTCTTATTTTTTCTCCTCTAATTTTTTTTCTAACCCTTTCTGCTCTTTTTTTAAATAGTTTATTAGTCATAATTCTATTTTTTACCTTCTTTTCTTATGATATATTCATTTGAATATCTTATACCTTTACCTTTATATGGCTCTGGCTTTCTAAGACTTCTAATTATTGCAGCTGCTTGACCGAGAGCTTCTTTGTCATATGATGAGAATTCTATTGTAGTTGGTTTTGGGCATTTAATTTCCACGGATTTTGGTATCTGAAATTTAATTTCATGGCTATAACCTAAGTTTAATGTTAAGAAGTCATCTTTAACTGAAGCTTTATAACCCACACCTTCTATATTTAGTGTTTTATTAAATCCTGAGGATACTCCAACAACCATGTTATTAATTAAGCTCCTGAATAAACCCCATTTTTCTCTGGCTACCTTGCTATTTGATTTTTTGCTAACTATTATTTTATTACCATCTTGTTCAATATTAACTTCATGGTCTATTATTCTAGTTAGCTCACCTTTAGATCCTTTAACAATTATTTTTCTGTTTTCAATAATTGCTTGAACTCCTTCAGGTATTATGATTGGTTGTACTCCTATTCTTGACATATTAATTATCTAAAAAACTATACATAATATTTCTCCACCAACCTTTAGCTTTCTTGCTTCATAATCAGCTATAACACCTTTTGGGGTTGATATAATTCCTATGCCCAAACCGTTAAAATATTTTGGCAAATCACCTATTTTAGAATAGACTCTTCTTCCTGGTTTAGAGATTCTTTTTAACACATTAATTATTGGTTTACCCAAATCATATTTGAGAGTTATTATTATCTGTTTTTTATCTTCTTTATTTTCTGAGTAATCTTCTATAAAACCTTCATTTTTTAATATGTTAAGCACATTTTTTGAAAGCTTTGAATTAATTACTATAGCTTCAGCTAATGATGCTTGTTGGGCATTATTAATTCTCGCTATCATGTCAGATAATACATCATTTACAAACATTTTCTTACCAACTTGATTTTGTTACACCAGGTATATAACCCCATCCAGAATAAACTCTTAAAGCAATCCTAGATACACCAAAATCTCTATAATAACCTCTTGGTCTACCTGTAAGGTTACACCTATTTCTATATCTTATTTTCGATCCATCACGTGGAAGCTGAGCAAGTTTTACTTGAGCTTCAAATTTCTCTTGATCACTAGATGATTTACTCATTATAACAGCTTTTAATTTTGCTCTCTTATCAGCTTCTCTTTTTATAAGCTTTTCTCTTCTGTTATTTTTTGCTATTGCACTAACTTTTGCCATAATATTACTTTCTAAATGGAAAATTAAACTTACTTAATAGTAACCTACAATCAGAATCGGTTTTTGCAGATGTTACAATTGCTATATCCATACCTAGTATGGATGAAATTTTATCATAGCTGATTTCTGGAAAAATAATTTGTTCTTTAAGCCCAAAATTATAATTACCTCTACCATCAAAACTTTTAGGTGGCAAGCCCCTAAAATCTCTCACCCTTGGTAAAGCTATATTTACTAATCTATCAATAAACTCATACATTTTTTCTTTTCTAAGTGTCACTTTACAGCCAATTGGCATTCCTTCTCTTAGCTTGAATGTTGCTATTGACTTTTTTGCTTTAGTCAAAACTGGTTTTTGTCCTGAAATTTGCATCAACTCAGATTCTGCACTTTTTAATATTTTATTATCATTAACTGCTTCTCCTAGCCCCATATTGATTATTACCTTCTCAATTTTAGGAACTTCCATTATATTTGAAAGCTTAAGCTCATCTTTTAGCTCAGCTTTTATTTTATTTATATATAAATCTTTTAATCTAGGCATTTATTGCTTCCTTTGTTTTTTTATTAATTCTAACTTTTTTATTGTCCTTTATTTCAAAAGCTATTTTTATTTTTTCTGAATTTTTCTTATCATATAGAGAGACATTAGAAATATGAATTGATGACTCTTTTTTAATTATTTGCGATTTATCTTCATTGCTTGTTGCTTTCTTATGCCTATTAACAATTGCAGCACCTTCCACAATACATCTATTTTTATCTGTTATTATTTTTGTTATTTTACCTATGTGGCCTTTACTTTTACCAGATATTACAATTACAGTATCTCCTTTTTTTAATTTGGACTTAAACATTATAAAACCTCTGGAGCTAATGAAATTATTCTCATAAATCCTCTGCTTCTTATCTCTCTTGCAATTGGACCAAAGATTCTTGTTCCTATTGGTTCTTTTGTTTTATTTATTAGTACAACAGCATTATTATCAAATTTAATTGTACTACCGTCAGATCTTTTGACTTCTTTTGCAGTCCTTACAATAAGAGCTCTAAAAATATCACCTTTTTTTACCTTACCATTTGGTAAAGCATTTTTTACTGATACAACTATTATGTCACCTAATTTTGCTATATTATGTTTTGAGCCACCTAGTACTTTTATACATTGAACTTCTTTTGCACCAGAATTATCGGCAACGTTCATTCTACTTTGCATTTGAATCATTTTTTAGCACCTACTTTATCTTCTTTAACAAGCCATTTTTTTGTTTTTGAGATTGGTTTATGCTCAATAATTTCAACTATATCACCAATATTGCATCTATTACTTGGATCATGAGCTGCATATTTCTTAGTTTTTGTAACATATTTTTTATATGCTGGATGTTTGTAACGCCTAACAATTAAAACTGTTATTGTTTTATCGTTTTTGTTACTAGTTACTGTGCCTTGTAATATTCTTTTTGGCATTGTTATTTTTTATCTTTTTTACTATTTATAAATGTTAACACTCTAGCAACATCTTTCTTTAACTGCTTGATTTTAGAGTGGTTTTTAAACTCACCATTTGCGCGAGAGACGCCGATATTATAGAGTTCTTTCTTTAAATCAATGATTTTTTTTTCTAATTGATCATCTGTTAGTGTTTTGATATCTGCGTACTTCATTAGTTACTTTCAATTCTTGTTACAAATTTTGTTTTGAATGGTAGTTTAGCACTAGCTAACTCAAATGCTTCACGTGCTAGCTCTTCACTAATGCCATCAATTTCAAAAATTATTCTTCCGGGCTTAACTCTAAATACATAATATTCAACTGAGCCTTTTCCTTTACCCATTCTTACATCGGTTGGCTTTTTTGTTACCGGAATATCAGGAAATACCCTAATCCACATTTTTCCAGCTCTCTTCATACATCTAGTTGCAGCTCTTCTTGCTGCTTCTATCTGTCTTGATGTGATTCTTTCAGGCTCTAATGCTTTAAGACCAAATTCTCCAAAGCTGAGATAAGAACCACCTTTAGCATTACCTTTTATTCTGCCTTTATGAGCTTTTCTATATTTTGTTTTTTTTGGTAATAACATAATTTATTACTTATTCGTTAATATTATCTTCTTTGTAAACCCAGACTTTTACACCAATTACACCATATGATGTATTTGCTTCAGCTAATGCATAATCTACACCAGCTCTAAGTGTATGTAATGGAACTCTACCTTCCCTGTACCATTCAACTCTTGCAATCTCGGCACCTGATAATCTACCTGAGCAATTAACTCTTATTCCTTTAGCACCAAGCCTTATAGCAGCTTGAATTGATTTCTTCATTGCTCTTTTATAAGAGATTCTTCTTTCTATTTGATTTGCTATTGTCTGCGCTATTAACTCAGCATTAGTTTCTGGTTTTTTAACTTCTACTATATTAAGACTTACTTCAGCTCCAGTAATTTTTGAAAATTTATTTTTTATTTTTTCTATGTCAGAACCTCTTTTACCAATTATAATTCCAGGTCTAGCTGTTTGGATAGTAATTGATAACTTTTTTGCTTGTCTTTCTATGATAACCTTACTTATCGCGGCATTTTTAATATTGTCATTAATATATTTCCTGATTTTAAAATCTTCACTGAGTGATTTAACATATTCTTTTCCCTCTGCAAACCAGCGGGAATCCCATGTTTTACTGTAGCCTACTCTAAAGCCTATTGGATTTACTTTCTGTCCCATTTTTAACTAATCTCTTTAACTATTATTTCTAAATTACTGAATGGCTTCAATATTCTTGCACCTCTACCCCTTGCTCTTGCTCTAAATCTTTTCATAACAATAGATTTACCAACATTAACTCTTGATACAACAAGATTATCAATATCTAAATCATGATTATTCTCAGCATTTGCTATTGCTGAATTTAGAGCATTCTTGACTATTTTAGCCACTCTTTTTTGCGAAAATTGTAACTGCACTAAAGCATCAGATGCCTTACTACCTCTTATTAAATCTGCAACTAAACACAGTTTTTGTGGGCTTATTCTAATTGATTTTACAAAGCATCTTGCTTCGCTATCTTTAACTCTTCTATTTTTCTTTACTTGTGCCATAATTAACTCTTCTTAGCTTTTTTGTCTCCATGACCATGATATGTTCTTGTAGGAGAAAATTCACCTAATTTGTGATTAACCATATCTTCTTTAACTTGAACTGGTATAAATTTTTTACCATTATATACACAAAATGTTAAACCAACAAAATCAGGTATTATTGTTGAGCGCCTTGAGAATGTTTTAATCATAACGTTAAGCTTACCTGAAGCAATAACCTCTTGCGCTTTTTTAAGTAAATATCCGTCTATAAATGGTGGTTTCCAAACTGATCTAGCCATAATTATCCTTATTTTTTATATCTTCTTCTTATTATAAATTTATTTGTAGATTTATTGTTTCTTGTACGTAAACCTTTTGTTTTCTTTCCCCAAGGAGTTACAGGATGCCTTCCTCCTGATGTCTTACCTTCACCACCTCCATGTGGGTGATCAACAGGATTCATTGCAACACCTCTAACTGTTGGTCTTTTACCCATCCATATTTTTCTTCCAGCCTTACCAAATTTTTGATTTTGATTATCAGTATTAGAAACCACGCCAATGGTTGCCATTGCATTTTCTGGAACAAGTCTAAATTCTCCTGATCTTAATTTAACTTGAACATAACCATTATCTTTTCCAACAATTTGAGCATATGCACCTGCACTCCTTGCTAATTGTCCTCCTTTACCAGGTTTCATTTCTATGTTATGAACTATTGTACCCACAGGAATATTTTTAACCTGCATTGCGTTCCCAATATTTATTTCACCTTTAATTGATGATATTACTTTATCACCAACTTTAACTTTATTAGGAGAAATTATATATGAATATTCACCATCATTATATTTAATTAAAGCTATGAATGAAGTTCTATTTGGATCATATTCAATTCTTTCAATAGTAGCTTCAATGCCAAATTTTCTTCTCTTGAAATCTATAACTCTATATGTTCTTTTATGACCTCCACCAATATGTCTAGTCGTAATATGTCCATGATTATTTCTTCCTCCAGTCTTTTTAAGACCTTTTGTCAGTTTTTTATATGGTTTTCCTGACCATAATTTATCAGCTACTAATACTAACTGTCTTTGAGATGGGGTAGTTGGTTCGTATTTTCTAAGAGCCATTATTTAATACCTGCTGTAATATCAATTGGTTTTTCTAATTTAATGTTAAATTTTTTATAATTTGATCTAATTCCTATTTTACCTTTAAATCTTTTTTTCTTACCCTTAACTAATAGAGAAGATATTTTAATAATTTTTGCATCTTTATATAAAAAGGTAATTGCTTTCTCTATTTCTTTTTTAGTTATATCTGCAGGTGCTTTAAATGAAACAAAACCATCTTCAGAGATTTTAAGAGATTTCTCTGTAATTAAGGGGTTAATCCTACCTATAATATTATATGTCTTACTATTTTGCATTATTAATCCTTTCTTCTATTTTTTTAATAGCAGTTTCAGTAACATATAATTTATCATGATTCATGATGTCATATACGTTAGCACCTTCCGCCTTTAAGAAATTGATATTTTTTAAATTTCTAATTGATTTTAAAAAATTATTATCAGTTTCAGATGATACAATAAATAATATTTTCTTTTTGCAATCATCTATAATGTGAGCTAATTTTTTTGTCTCAGCTTTATTTAATTTTGGCTCATTAATTAAATCAATTGTTTTGTTTTTTACATGGAATGCTATAGAATTAACTAGGCCTAATTTTCTTATTTTTTTTGGTAATTTAGTGTTGTGCGTCCTTGGTACTGGGCCAAAAACAGTTGCCCCACCTCTAAATTGAGTAACTCTTTTACTACCTTGCCTAGCGTTACCTGTTCCTTTTTGTCTAAAAGGCTTTGCTGTAGTTCCTCTAATCTCAGAAATTGTTTTTACTTTATGTGTTCCAGCTCTAGATAAATTTCTTTGCCAATGAATTACATCCTTAATAATATCTAGCCTTATATCTTTAAGGCAAAATAACTTTGGCGCTGATTTCCTAGATAACTCCTTATTAGCAATAACATCAATTAATTTAAGCTCCATTTTATTACCTAACTATCTTTTTTTTCTTGGTTAGCATCAGGATTCCCACTTTTATTTTCAGCTATATTTTTCTTGTCATCAATTAAATCGTTAGATGATTTCTTTTCTAACTCTTTAAATGAAGCTGGAAATGCAACAGATGAGGGAAGTGATTTTTTTACGGAATCTTTAATTATTAATAATGATCCTTTTTTACCTGGAACGGCACCCCTTATGAAGATTAGCTCGTTTTCTTGATCAATTTTTAATATTTCAAGATTTTGTATAGTTATTTTACTATCACCAAGATGACCAGCCATTTTTTTACCCTTAAATACTTTTCCAGGATCTTGACATTGACCGGTTGAACCATGTGATCTATGAGATATAGATACACCATGAGTAGCTTCTAAACCACCAAAACCATGTCTTTTCATACCTCCAGCAAATCCCTTACCAATTGTTTTACCTTGAACATCAACAAATTGACCTTCTAGAAAGTGATTTAATGTTATGATAGAACCTATTTTAAATTCAGATATTTTATCTGTTTTAAATTCTTTTCTTACTGACTTGTAAGTTGACTTTAGCTTCTCATACTCATTTGCTTGTGGCTTATTAATGTTTTTTTTACTTTTATCAAATGCCGCAATTTGAACATTGTTATTATTAACATCTAATTTAGTTACAATAGTTTCGGGACACTCTAATATTGTAACTGGATGATGGTCACCATATTCATCAAAATATCTTGTCATTCCTATTTTTTTTGCAACTAAACCTATTCTCATTTTAGGCCTCTAATAATTTTATATCTACATCTACTCCTGCAGCTAAGTCTAGCTTTCTTAAAGCTTCAATAGTTTCTGCTGTTGGTGAGATGAAAATAATTGATTTATATGTTCTTACCTCAAACTGTTCACGAGACTCTTTATCTACGTGAGGAGATCTATTTACGGTATATTTTTTTATTTTTTTTGGTAACGGAACTGGCCCACTTACATCTGCTCCTGTTCTTTTAACAGTCGAAACTATTTCACTCGCTGATTGAAAAACCAGGTTATGATCAAATGATTTTAGCCTTATTCTAATCCTTTGTTTTAACATTAATTTCTATTCAATAATTTTACTAACTACACCAGAACCAACTGTACGACCTCCTTCTCTTACTGCAAAACGCATACCTTCTGACATCGCAACTGGATTAATCAATTCTATCGTTAATTCTACATTATCTCCCGGCATCACCATCTCTGTTCCTTTAGGCAACTCTATGCTTCCTGTTACATCTGTTGTACGCATATAAAATTGTGGACGGTAATTACTAAAAAATGCTGTATGCCTTCCTCCTTCTTCTTTTGTTAATATATATAATTGTGCCGTAAATTTCTTATGAGGTGTTATACTGCCAGGCTTAGATATTACTTGACCTCTTTGGATGTCTTCTCTTTTCAATCCTCGCAATAATATACCTACATTATCTCCTGCTTGACCTTCATTCAACAATTTACGAAACATCTCAACACCTGTACATGTTGTCTTTTGCGTCTCTTTTAACCCAACTATCTCTATCTCCTCTCCTACCTTCACTATACCTTGCTCAATTCTTCCTGTCGCTACTGTCCCTCTTCCTGATATGGAAAATACATCCTCAACTGACATTAAAAAATCTCCGTCTATTGCGCGCTCAGGATCAGGAAAATCATTATCTATAGCTGATATTAACGCCTCTATAGACGCCTTCCCTAAGCCTCCTTCATCCTTCCCCTCTAATGAACTTAATGCACTCCCTTTTATTATTGTGATGTCATCACCAGGAAAATCATATTGGCTTAATAAATCCCTTACTTCAACCTCTACCAACTCCAATAACTCTTCGTCATCTACTTGGTCACATTTATTTAAATATACCACTAAATTTTTTACACCTACTTGACGCGATAATAATATATGCTCTCTTGTTTGTGGCATAGGACCATCCGCTGCACTAACTACTAATATCGCTCCGTCCATCTGTGCAGCTCCAGTTATCATATTCTTTACGTAATCCGCGTGACCAGGACAATCTACATGCGCATAGTGACGCTTCTCACTCTCATATTCTACGTGAGCTGTTTGTATTGTTATTCCTCTCGCCTTCTCCTCAGGTGCCTTGTCTATCTCGTCATATCCTAGCTTCTCTGATCCAAAATATTTCAATATCGCTGCTGTTAATGTAGTCTTACCATGATCTACGTGACCTATAGTTCCCACATTTAAATGTACTTTTCCTCTTTCAAATACTTCTTTAGACATAATTACACCATTAAAAAAATTATAATATATTTAAGCAATTTTTGCTTTTATTTCATCTGCAACCTGCTGTGGAACTTGCTCATAATGAGCAAATTGCATAGTAAATTGCGCTCTACCTTGAGACATAGATCTCAATTCATTAACATATCCAAACATAGATGCAAGAGGAACATGCGAATTTATTACTTGCGCATTTGCTCTTGGCTCCATTCCGTTAACTTGCCCCCTTCTTGAATTAAGATCACCTATAATGTCACCCATATATTCTTCGGGAGTAATTATTTCTACCTTCATTATTGGCTCTAATAGAACTGGCTTTGCATTTGTCATCGCTTCTCTAAATGCTGCTTTAGTTGCTATTTCAAACGCTAATACTGATGAATCCACATCATGATAGGCACCATCCAATAATGTAGTTTTAAGATCCACAACTGGATATCCAGCCACAACACCTGAGTTACAACTTTGCTCTAATCCTTTTATAACGCCTGGTATATATTCTTTTGGAACATTACCACCGACAATCTTGCTTACAAAATTAAAACCCTCTCCTTTTTCATTTGCTTCAAATAATATTTTAACTCTCGCAAATTGACCAGCACCACCAGTTTGCTTTTTATGAGTATAATCTACTTCATATGATTGAGTTATAGTTTCTCTATAGGCAACTTGAGGAGCACCTATATTTGCATCAACTTTAAATTCTCTTTTTAATCTATCTACGATGATTTCTAGATGCAGCTCGCCCATTCCTTTAAGAATAGTTTGCCCATTTTCTTCATCAGATGATATTCTAAGAGAAGGATCTTCAGAAGCAAGTCTTGATAGAGCAAGACCCATTTTTTCTTGATCTCCAGTTGATTTTGGCTCTACCGCCACTTCAATAACTGGATCAGGAAACTCCATTCTTTCTAGTATTATTGGAGAATCTTGCTTACATAATGTATCGCCAGTAGTTGTGTTTTTTAGTCCCGCTAGAGCGATAATATCACCTGCTTTAGCTTCTTTTATGTCTTCACGATGATTTGAATGCATAAGAAGCATCCTTCCAATTCTTTCTTTTTGAGATTTAACAGGATTATATATTGTGTCCCCTGCCTTTAATATACCAGAATAAATTCTTACAAAGCTAAGAGACCCTACAAATGGATCTGTCATTATTTTAAATGCAAGAGCAGATAATGGCTCGTTTTCATCTGACTTACGAATTAATTTCTTCTCTTCATCTCTTACATCAACACCTTCAACATGACCTACATCAAGTGGAGAAGGCAAATAGTCAACTACTGCATCAAGCAATGTTTGCACACCTTTATTTTTAAAAGCAGACCCGCATAATACAGGTACAAAAGCACGATTTATCACACCTTTTCTAATAGCAGATTTAAGCTCTTCGTTACTAACCTCTTCACCTGATAAATATTTTTCTAACAATTTATCATCTTGCTCAACAGCAGTTTCTATTAATTTTTCACGATATTCTATAGCCTTATCTTTTATATCATCAGCTATCTCGCCACATTCAAATTCAGCTCCTAATGTCTCAGCCTTCCATATAATTTGCTGCATATTAATTAAATCCACCAAACCAACAAAATCTTCGCCAGAACCAATTGGTAATTGCAGTACTAACGGATTAGCACCCAACCTATCAACAATCATATCTACACATCTGTAGAAATTTGCTCCAGTTCTATCCATTTTATTAACAAAACAGATTCTTGGAACTTCATATTTATCAGCTTGACGCCATACTGTTTCAGATTGAGGCTCAACACCCGCAACACCATCAAACACAGCAACAGCGCCGTCTAACACTCTTAAAGATCTTTCAACTTCAATTGTAAAATCCACGTGACCTGGAGTGTCTATTATATTGATTCTATTTTTATTCCAAAAACATGTAGTTGCCGCTGAAGTAATAGTAATCCCTCTTTCTTGCTCTTGCTCCATCCAATCCATTGTTGCTGCACCATCATGAACTTCACCAATTTTATGAGATTTACCCGTGTAATATAGTATTCTTTCTGTAGTTGTTGTTTTACCAGCATCAATATGAGCCATGATACCGATATTTCTATAATTATTTAAATCATATTTGAAGGACATATTTTTGTACTCTATTTAATTACCATCTGTAATGAGAAAACGCTCTATTGGCTTCTGCCATTTTATGAGTGTTTTCCTTTGTTTTAAGTGAAGCACCCCTACCATTTGATATATCCATTATCTCTGAAGCTAATTTTTGTACTGACGTTCTTTCACTTCTTTTACTTATTGCTGCAAGAATCCATCTAATAGCAAGAGCTCTTGCTCTGCTTGGCTTAACATCAACAGGAACTTGATATGTAGCTCCACCAACACGCCTAGATTTAACCTCTATTTTTGGCTCCACTTCACTAACAGCCTCTTCAAAAATTGTAATAGCTGGTTTTTTTAGCTTTTCTTCTACCATTGAAAATGCTTGATATACTATTGACCTTGCAGTGGATTTTTTACCATCTTTCATAAGATTATTTATAAATTTAGCTACCAAGATACTTTTATATCTTGGATCTGGTAGAATCTCTCTTTTTTCTGCTGAATGACGTCTTGACATATTTTAAATTATTTTGGTTTTTTTACTCCGTAACGAGATCTCGCTTGCTTTCTATCTTGCACTCCTTGAGTGTCTAACGAACCTCTGACTATCTTATATCTTACACCAGGCAAGTCTTTTACTCTTCCTCCTCTTAAAAGAACAACTGAGTGCTCTTGTAAATTGTGACCTTCGCCAGGCACATAAGCTATAACTTCCTGTTTGTTTGTTAATCTAACACGAGCTACTTTTCTAAGAGCTGAGTTTGGTTTTTTTGGTGTTGTTGTATAAACTCTTACGCACACACCTCGTTTTTGGGAACAGCGTGATAAAGCAGGAGAGTTAGTTCTTTTAGTCGGAGATTTTCTTGGCCTCCTTACTAATTGGTTAATAGTTGGCATATTTTTTAATTAAATTTACTGAAATATCGCATTAAAATATACGGTTTGTAGATTTCGTCAAGAAATTTATTTTATTATTCCTCAATTGCCTCAAACTCAACTAATAACTGTTCAGTTTGAACATTATCACCTATTTTAACATTTACAGATTTTATTTTTAACTCAGACTCAGCAACTAAAGCATTTTCCATTTTCATTGCCTCAATAGTGATTAATTCTGTTCCCGCCTTTACAATGTCAGACTTTACTACTTTTATATCTACAACCTTACCAGATATTGGAGCAACAAGATTTAACTTATTATCCTCATCTTTTTTTTCAGGCATATATTTCATCAATTCAGCAATTCTTGGTGAAACCACAATTAATTTTAAGAAACCACCTAGATAATTAAAATTGTAAGAGTTACTTTTAGCTTCTTTTCTGACTCTAACACTTACATCGCTGCCGTTAATATTAGCCTTAAATAAAGTTTGCCCTATATGCCATGTGACATTTGATATTTTTACTTTTTCTCCTTGAAAAAATACAATGAAACTAGTGTCTGTTTCCTGATTAACTTCAATATTATATATATTATCCTTTTCAAACACAACCCATCTTGTATTAACCTCTTTCTCTCTACCTTCTAGATGCTCAGAAATTTCTGATAGCCTCATAGCCTCTAACCACCTTATTATTGCGGCAATATATATTACAGAGCTGTAATCTGAATATCTGAGCTGCTCAGTTTTATAACCTTCAGGATATTCTTCACTGATATAGTTAGTAGATAGATCACCAGACGCAAACCTATCACTTTTAAAAATAGATTCAAGAAAGCCAATATTATTAGACACCCCCTCAATTACATATTCACTCAATGATTTTTGCATATGCGAAATTGCCTCATCTCTGCTTGAGCCATAAGTAATTAACTTAGCTACCATTGGATCATAAAACATACTAACTTCGCCACCTTCATAAACTCCTTTATCAACCCTAACATTAGCACTAGTTTCAGGTTCTTGATACTTATTCACCCTTCCACTCGAAGGCATAAAACCTCTATCAGGGTCCTCAGCATAAATACGCGATTCTATAGCCCATCCATTAAGCTTGATATCTTCTTGTTTAAAATCTAACTTTTTAGAGACAGCAATATTTATCATTTGCTCAACCAAATCAAGCCCCGTGATAAATTCTGTAACAGGATGCTCAACTTGAAGCCTTGTATTCATCTCTAAAAAATAAAAATTTTGCTCTTTATCCATAATATATTCAACTGTACCAGCTGAATAATAACCAACTTTTTTAGCTAAGGATGCAGTTTGCTTATACATCTTAGCTCTTATTTCATCACTAAGAAAAGGACTTGGAGCTTCTTCAATAACTTTTTGATTATATCTTTGAATAGAGCATTCTCTTTCTCCTAAACACACAATATTACCATGCTTATCTGCTAAGATCTGAATTTCAATATGGCGAGGTTTTTCAATAAATTTTTCGATAAATATTCTATCATCGCCAAAACTATTTTTAGCTTCGTTTTTGGCAGATATAAAAGCCTTATCTACATCTTTTATATCATGAACTATACGCATTCCTCTTCCACCTCCACCTGCAGCCGCCTTTATCATCACTGGAAAACCTATGGATTTGGATATTTTTTCCGCCTCTTTAACAGTTTTAATCTCTCCCATATAACCTGGCACAGTATTTACCTTTGCATCAACAGCAATTTTTTTAGAAGTGATCTTATCTCCCATTGATTCTATTGCTTTTACACTAGGACCAACAAAACTAACACCCATTATTTCTAGCTCTTTTGCAAAAGAAGAATTTTCTGACAAAAAACCGTAACCTGGATGAACCGCATCAGAGCCAGATTGCTTGATAACTTCTATAATTTTTTTTACATTTAAATAACTTAAATTTGAAGGTGAAGGCCCAATATAATATGCCTCATCTGCCATCTGCACCGCCAAAGAATTTGCATCAGCTTCTGAATATATAGCAACCGATTTAATCCCAAGTCTTTTTGCAGTCTTAATAATTCTTACGGCTATCTCTCCACGATTTGCAATTAGTAATTTCTTCATTTTATCTATAATGGTAGGTTATCATGTTTTTTCCAAGGAGTGCCGACTTTCTTATTACGCAAAATCTGCAAAGACCTTATAATACGAGATCTAGTTTTTTGCGGCCTGATTACTTCATCTACAAAACCTCTTTTTGCTGCAACAAAAGGGCTTGCAAATTCTTCTCTATACTCATTTTCATGCTTTTGCATTAAATCTTTATCTGCAGCGTCTTTTCTATGAATTATTTCAACTGCACCTTTTGGTCCCATTACCGCAATTTCCGCATTAGCCCATGCATAATTAACATCACCTCTTAAATGCTTAGAATTCATTACAATATACGCTCCACCATAAGCTTTTCTTGTAATTACAGTTATTTTAGGAACCGTTGCTTCTGCATAAGCATATAATAATTTGGCACCATGCTTTATTATACCATTATGCTCTTGCGATGTCCCAGGTAAAAAGCCTGGAACATCAACCAGGGTTACTATAGGGATGTTAAATGCATCACAAAACCTTATAAATCTTGCCGCTTTTACAGAAGCGTTAATATCTAAACACCCAGCTAAATGCATAGGATTATTTGCCACAAAACCAGTTGTACAACCATCCATTCTTCCAAATGCTGTGATGATATTTTGTGCATAATCTGATTTTACTTCATAATATTCTTCATGATCTACTATTCTTTTTATTAGCTCATGCATCTGATAAGATTGATTAGGATTGTCAGGAACCAGTGTATTTAAAGCTGGATCCACCCTATCAATTGAATCGTAATTTTTTACTCTTGGAGAGTTACTGATATTGGAACTTGGCAAATAATTTACTAATTCCCTAATTTTTAATAATGTATCTATATCATTATCGAACTTAAAATCTGAAACCCCAGAAATTTTATTATGAATATTCGCACCACCAAGATCATCTTGAGAAACCTCTTCATGAGTTACTGTCTTTACAACATCAGGACCTGTTACAAACATATAAGAATTACTCTCTGACATAAATATAAAATCAGTCAATGCCGGAGAATATACAGCACCACCAGCACATGGTCCCATTATAGCAGATATTTGTGGTACAACACCTGAAAGATTTGCATTTCTTTGAAAAATCTCTCCATAGCCACCCAAAGAATCAACACCCTCTTGTATTCTTGCTCCACCTGAATCATTAATGCCAATTACAGGAGCACCCACTTTCATAGCCATATCAAGAATATTACATATTTTTTTTGCGTTAGTTTCACTAAGAGATCCACCTAAAACTGTAAAATCTTGGCTATATACAAATACTAATCTTCCATTAATAGTGCCTTGACCAGTTACAACTCCGTCACCTGGTATTTTATTTTTATCGAGATTAAAATTGTTACAACGATGTTCTACATAAAGACCATATTCTTCAAATGATTCGGGATCTAGAAGAATATCTAATCTTTCTCTAGCTGTTAATTTACCTTTGCTATGCTGAACTTTAATTCTTTCTTCTCCACCACCTTGTCTTGCTTGCTGCCTTTTCTGTGCTAATTTAGTTACAATAGATTGATCTTTCATGAAGTTCATTTAAAAATTTAAGTTTTTTTTATTATAAATTTTTAACGCTGTCAAACAATCTATGCATTGAACATACCCAATCTCTGCAAAAAAATATAAAAATTTAAAAATAAACTTTTCAATTTAAATTTTTATAATTAGATTAAAAATCTAAGTCATTGATTTTTTAAATGAAATTTAAAAGTAATTACAGTAAAAATATTGAAAACCAAATTAGTTATCTTAAAAAAAATATTGGTCAAAATAATGCCAAAGAAGATTTAAGAAGGTTTGCGCATCATTTGCGCAATTATGAATATAGCGGTGAATTTGAAAACTCTAAATCTAAATTACTAGTTAAAGCTGAGATAATTAAAACAATTTTTATGCTTTGCACCAATAGTGAAGATGACAAAAACATCAATAATATAGAAAAACTTTTGCATCATACATTTGAACTTAATTTCAAATTAAATAATTATAGCCTTAATGATCAGGAAAAACTTGAGCTATTTACTAATGAAATAAAAGATTTAGATTTAGATAATCAATTTTTGATATTAATTGTTAAAACTAAGGAAGGAGATTTTACAATTGTTTTAGAAAAATTTTTTGAGGGTATAACAGAACAGGGAAATAGGTTTTTAGCACAATTGTTATTCAAAATTTATGAAAAAACTTTTTCTTATCAAGAAATTTTTAGCCTCTTTAACTCAAGCCTGAAATATATCACTGATTGCCCTGTCAAAGTCCATTTTTTAAATAAAAATCAAACCTCAAATAAATTAGCTGGTTTTGTTGATATAAACCGTAATTCTAATATCAGAATCTATAATTTTTTTAGCGGAAATGTTGCTGTTGGTTACAGTAAATTATACGAAACCCCCAAGAGAGTTTCAAATTTTTATAGCCTGAATATAGTTTACGCAATATCATATATATTAGCTAAAAAGAATCTTAGCGTTGATATAGATGAAAAAAAAATATCACAATCAAATCCGGAAATAACAGCAGATCAAAATTTTTCTCAAAATGTTGAAAAAATTATAGAATTTACAATTAACCGTTTAGCAGAGAATGACAAATATGTTATTGGCAGCCTAGACAGAAAATTTAATCTTAATAGAAAAGTTAGAGAATTCCCTGCTGAAGTAAAACAAATTAATATTAACGAACTAGATGAAGAAGGGCTAAGAGGATTAAAAAAACTTATTAGAAAAAGAATTAAAAAAGTTAGTAAATTACGAAAATTAACTGGAAATTTAGCAGGAGAAAAATTTGAAGATTTCATAGATCAAAACTACAAATTAATACCTCAAATAGTTTTGGATCAATCTAAAATTGTTAGAGCTAAAGAATTTTACAAAAAAGCTATTAGTGCTAGAAACAAGAAGGATTTTCTCTATGCAGAAAAATTATTTGATGCAGCTGTTAAATCCGACTCAAGATTTAAAGAAGCCTTTTTTGAAAGAGCTAAAAACAAATATATACAAGAGAATTTTGCAGAAGCAATTGATGATTTTACTAAAGCAATAGAACTTGATCCTTCATATGAAGAAGCTTTTCATATGCGAGGCTTATGTTACAGTAAAATGAAAAAAATTAAGCTTGCAATAGAGGATTTCTCTCACTTATTAAATAAAGAACAAGAAGAAGCTGCTTAGTAATATTACAAAATATTCCCTAAAAATATTTGTACTGCGACCAAAAGACCTAAAAAATTATTTTTTTTAAAAAAATTTTTACATTTAAAATTATCACTAAGTTCTAAATTTCTTATTGCAGATAAAATGTATAAATATTGAATAGAAAGTGATAATATAATTATAAAACTAAGCTCTTCAATATAAGCAATAATTATTACCCCAATAAAAAATATGCTATAACAAATCATTATTATTTCTTTGTTATAGCTTGAAAATAACAAAGCTGACGATTTTAAACCTAATTTTTTATCATCTAATTTATCCTGATGAGCATAGATTGTATCATAAGCAACTGTCCAAAAAACTATTGCTAAATATAGCAATATAAATTGCAAATTAACTTTTATATCTAGTTCAATAGCTAATATAAAAATAGAAGAATTAAAAACTAAGCCTAAAAATAATTGCGGTAAAATAAAAAACCTCTTCGTAAAAGGATAAATTATAATTGGAATAATTAATAAACTGGCAAAAATTATGGTTTTTAACTGAAAAAACAAACTAATTAACAACGCCAAAAGTAAAATAAAACTCAGTAATATAATAGATTCAGATATATTTACTGCACCACTAGCTAGAGGCCTAGATTTTGTTCTTGCAACTTTTTTATCATATTGCATATCAATTATATCATTAATAATACAGCCAGCCGAGCGCATTAAAAAAGCTTCCAGAGCAAATAATATGAGTATCAAAAAATTATCAATCTCGAATGAAAAAAAAAGATAAGTAAATAATACTGGCAGAAATAATAATATCGTACCTGTAGGATTATAAAATCTTATTAATTTTAAACAACTATCTAACTTGCTAATCATCTTTTTAATTGATCTTTTGGAAGCAAACCTCCTAATTCTTCACCTCCCAATATATGTAAGTGAAAATGAAAAACTGTTTGATTAGCATCTTTACCATGATTTGTAATTAATCTATAACCTGATTCATCAATATTATATTTTTTAGCTATTTCTTTTGCTTTAGTAAAAAAATATTTAATATATTGAGAATCAGCCTTGGTGATAAAATCGTCAAATGAAGTAAATTTTTGCTTTGGTATAAGCAAAATATGAATTTTTGCTGCTTTACTTATATCATTAAAAGCTAGTAGCTTATCATCCTCATAAATAATATCAGCTGGTATTTCTTTATTTATAATTTTAGCAAAAATATTATTATCATCATAAATCATGCTAACTTACCTCTTTATTGAATTTAGCTATATTAGCCATTATATCACCCCCATCTAAAATTGGCCTTCCCATAACTAAATAATTAGCACCTAAATCAAGAGCTTCTTTTGGAGTCATAATTCTTTTTTGGTCATTTGACTTAGAATCTGAAAATCTTATTCCTGGAGCAATAATCTTTAGGTTTAAATTATTTTTTTTAACCAATTCTATTTCATGAGGCGAACATACAATGCCAGGGATATTAGCTTTTTTTGCAATTCTTGCTAAGGTTAAAACTTGATCTGCAATTTTTTGCCTAGAATTAATTTGTTTAAATATTTTTTCATCAAGAGATGTTAATATTGTAACAGCTAAAATTATTGGTAATTTACAACCATTTTTTTGTGCTGTTTTTTTAGCTGAATCTTGAGCTAACTTCATCATTTCATATCCTCCTTGGCTATGAATAGTTAGCATATTTATATCAAGATTTACTATTTCATTAACTGCTTTAGCTACTGTATTTGGGATATCATGAAATTTTAAATCCAAGAAAATCTCTACTCCAAGAGAGCGTATTTTTTTTACACCTTCAGCTCCATTTTTAGTAAAAAACTCTAAACCTAATTTAACTGCATGAATTTCATTTTTTAATTGTTTCGCCAAATTAATTGCTTTATTTAAATCTGCTGTATCAATAGCTATTATTAAATTATTTTTGGCGGAATACATCTAAACTAACCTATAAAATGGAGGCCGGAGGCAGAATCGAACTGCCGATGGAGGATTTGCAGTCCCCTGCATTACCACTTTGCTACCCGGCCATTAAATTAGATATGGGAATATAATCTTTTTGCTGCTTTAAAGTCAAGCTTTTGCATATTTATGATCTATAATCCGCATTTATTTCAATATAACCTTTAGATAAATCAGATGTGGTTACAATAAACTGCTTTGATTCATTGTTAAGCCCAATATCTAAGAAGATTTCAATAAAGTTATTTTTCATATAAATAGCTGTAGTTTTATGCTCATTATAATCTGGATTTAACTCACCATCTTTAACAATATTAGTATCTCCAATTGTTAAAGAGAACTTACTTAAATTAATTTTTTCTTTGGCTTTTCCAACTGCCATTACAATTCTTCCCCAATTTGGATCACTGCCATTTAATGCGGTTTTAAATAAAGGAGAATTAGCAATGGACATAGCTATGTTTTTAGCAGCAATTTTTGATTCTGCTCCACTTATATATATTTTACATAATTTAGTTACTCCTTCACCGTCTTTTACTAAATCTTCGCATATTTCTTGCATTAAGTTTTTGAGATCTCTTTTAAAATCTTGTAAAATTTCAGCATCAAGAGAATCAGCAATTTGATTATTAGCTGTCCCTGAGGCAAAAATCATTACTGTATCATTAGTGGACATATCACCATCAATTGTAAAAGCATTAAATGTTTCTTTTATTGCTTCTTTGAAGAGTTTATCAAGAATTTCTTTTGGAATTTTTGCATCTGTAAAAAAATAACTAAGAATTGTTGCTAAATTTGGAGCAGCCATTCCCGCTCCTTTAGCTATAGCTTCAATCTTAATTTTTTTATCTAATATTTTTGTTTCAACTACTTTATATTTTGGAACTGTGTCGGTAGTCATAATTGCTTTAGCAGCATTTTCAAGATTATCACTTCTTAAGTTTTTTTCTAACTCATCAAGAGAATTTATAATTTTTTCATAAGGTAATTTTTCACCTATAACACCTGTAGAGGATATGAATATTTGATTTTTTGTAAATTTAAATTTTTTAGCAAGATTTGTGACTATTTCCTCTATTGCCATAATACCATGTTTGCCTGTGAAACTATTGGCATTTCCAGAGTTAACTATTAATGCTCTTGGCTGGTTAAATTCTAATTTTTTTTTATCCCAATCAATGGTTGGAGATAAAATTGCTGATGTAGAGAAAGCTCCTGCAGCAACAGTTGACTCAGGCATAATAACTAAAAGCAGATCATCTTTTTCATGATTTTTTATATTTGCATTTGTTGAGGAAAAAAGAAATTTAGACATATTATTTGAATAGTTTTATGGGGCGAGCGACCAGGATCGAACTGGCGACCCACAGAACCACAACCTGTTGCTCTACCAACTGAGCTACACCCGCCACATTATTTAATTGGGTCATAATATTTTAATACTGCATATAATCAAGTCAATAACTTAATTTCTTGCAAAAAATTAAATTTAAATTATGTTTTGCTTCTCATATCATTAATTTGATTAATCTGGCGGGGTAGCTCAGGTGGTTAGAGCAGAGGAATCATAATCCTTGTGTCGGGGGTTCAAGTCCCTCTCCCGCTACCAGATTCAAATCACACAAAAAATAATAACTATTCCTAGGGCTATTCTGTAAATGCCAAAAGCTGTAAAACCATAACGCTGAATTATTGCTATAAAGCGTGAAACAACCATAAAAGCTGTAATAAAAGAAGCTACAAAACCTATAAAAATTAAATTAAAATGCTCCATTGTTAATAAGTGATGATTTTTGACAAGATCATAAATACTTGCTGCAAAAATTGTAGGCATAGCTAAAAAGAAGGAAAATTCTGCTGCATTTTTACGAGTCAACCCAACTAATACACCTCCAATTATTGTTGATCCTGAACGCGATACTCCAGGTATCATTGCTAAACATTGAAATAAACCAATAGCTAATGCTTGTTTAATGGTAATTTTTTCTAATTTTTTTGTGTCACGAGTTAGATTAATTTTATCAATTATAATCATTACTATCCCTCCTAAAATTAAGGATGAGGCTACAATTTTTACAGAAAATAAATATTCTTTTATATAGCTATGTAACATTAACCCTATAATTACAGCAGGCATAAATGCTACAAATAAATTAATGGTAAATTTTTGCTCAGGAGAATCTTTATAAAAATTACATAAAATTTCTTTTATTTTCTGCCTGTAAAGAATTACTACAGCTAAAATAGCTCCAAATTGAATAGATGTTTCAAATATCTTTTCAGGCACCTCATTAAAATTTAATGTTTCACCTAAAATTATTAAATGTCCGGTTGATGATACAGGGAGATATTCTGTTAAACCCTCAATTATACCAAGAGCTATAACTTTTAAAATTACTATAAATTCCATATTTATAAAAATAATCATTTATAGAAAAGAAATTTTATAAATAAAGCTTTGTTATTTTTTTTATTATCGCTAAAATGCTTATATATGCTCCTGTGGTGGAATTGGTAGACACGATAGACTCAAAATCTATTGTTCATCTGAACGTGCCAGTTCGAGTCTGGCCAGGAGCACCATCAAACCTCAATAATAACTACAGCCATTACCAAATCCTCTTCATCTG
>CBFHSE010000009.1:0-5746 GCA_965658435.1 Rickettsiales bacterium
TGTTCCTTGAAATATATACATCGCTATATTTACTCTCATCCAATACCGAAGTCACATCAACATCACCAGTTGCACTAACACTAACATCACCACCAGCAGTTACATTACTACCAGCTATCACCACCTTACCACCCGCTATAATGGTGGCGTCAGTGCCAGCACTTACCTTTGACTCCTGATGAGTAGTAGTGCTTCTTGAGTTATAACCCTTATTATGACCACGATAATAAGAGTTGGTTAATGTATCAGTGTTAATAGTAACATCACCCCCAGCCTCTAGGTAAGTCTCACCAGTAGAAGTAATGTCAGAAGCACGGTTAGTGATATTACCACCTGCAACCATAACCACATCACTTGCTGTAATCTCACCAG
Organism: Rickettsiales bacterium; assembly: GCA_965658435.1. GTDB lineage: Bacteria > Pseudomonadota > Alphaproteobacteria > Rickettsiales > JABIRX01 > JADHLN01. Next base: position 373 of record CBFHSE010000009.1, read on the forward strand.
CTCTTAACTCCTCATTATAATAATGACCAGACTGAGTGCCCTTTTTGGCAGCTTGATTAGTAATATCACCAGTTGCAGTTAGATATGCATAGGTTTCTGCTTCAATCTTAGCGCCAGTGTTGGTGATATCACCATCTGTTGCCTCAAGAGAGACCATCTGACCCGCTTTTAAATTAGCTTGAGATTTATTTATGTCTAAAACCGCCTCGCCATTTTCAATGGTTTTAGCAGACATAATTAAATTATCACTCGCCTCAAGGCTATTGCTGTCATTGCTGATTTTACCTGATGCTGCAGTTACAAATATCGAACCACCAGAATTTAACTGATTGGTTGCTATTGCCACATCACCAGCACCTCCATCAATCAACACATCTGAGCCAGCATTAAAGATGGCACTGCTTCTTGCAGTTGCTGCGTCATCTTTTGCATTATTAGCTCTATAACCTGAAGTTGGTCTAGGGCTTGCCTGGTTAGATGCAATATTCACCCCATAACCAGCAAGGATAGCTGCAACACCACCAGCATCTAGGCCAGTGTCGTTTAAGTTTATCTCACCTTCTGCCGTTTCAAGTAATATATTATCACCAGCACTAAACATACCAGCTGATGAGCTAATACCATTCTTAGCCTTTAAGATTAAATCTTTACCAGCATAAAAACCACCCTGTGCTTTATTGCTCTCTGCAATTAAATCCTGAGATTTTTGTGAGAGGTAAATTTTAGGTACTAACACCTCTTGCTCTACACCATCAATAACCATAATTTTGCTAACTAACCATACTATGTCCTTCTCAAGTGTAGCAATTTGCTCAGGACTTAACTCCTCACCAAGCTCAACATCTATAGCTGCAAAATTAAGATCAAGCGCATTATCATAAAGTGACTTAGTATATTCCTCAACCGAGTCAGCAACAGAACCGCTAGATATTAAAGCATTTAACTTATTATTTCGGCTGATTAATTCAGCTGTATATTCAATATCTCCAATAATCTTCTGCTCAATCTCATCTGGGTTATAACCAATACGGCTTACCCAATAATCTGTGCGGTAAAAACCAGCAAGATTTAAAAAATAACGGCGGGTCTCAATTACAAATCCAATTCCTAATCCATCATAACGGCTTTTACGAAACATCCCTCTTGGGTCATTATCAAGATCAATACGATCATCTAAATCTATGTGGTTTTCTTGATTTTCTAAAGGGTCTGATGAAGCTGATACAGAATTAGCCTCAATTACATTGCTTGCTATTAAATTATTATCTATGTGATTTGTGATGTCTCCAATTAAATTACCCTTTGCTTGGATATAAGCATTTTGATAGTGAGTTTGAACATTTTTCTTTTCACCGTAATTTGTCCATCTATCCCAGCCTCCCCAACACCGATCAATATTACAATCGTAACCCGCTGCAGCTCGATGACCTGGATATTTTGCAACAACAAATTGTCTCTCTCCTGTATAATATGTTAAAGAACTATTAGTAATGTTATGTGCATTTATTTCTAAATCTGACCCTGAGTTAATAATACTGTAGCGGTTATCTAAATTATGAAGATTCATTAAAATATTACCACCAGATTTTATCTTTGATTCCTTAGCTTCAACTCCTACAACTTGCCACTCATACCAAGTGTTTCCATATTGACGATGGCTGTTACGATACCCTACTTGAACCTCCGTACTCGATGCTACTGAATTTCTTTTATTTAAAAGATAATATGCATTAATAGTTAAATCACCTGCGCTACTAATTGTTGCGCTGTTATTTATTATTTTGCTATTAATAGCATTGATAGTTAAATTTCCATGCCTAGTTTTTATATCTCCTCCATTGTTTTTTATAGAAAAAATATTATCTTCATGTATGACAGCAGTGTAGTATTTTATATCATCAGAACGTTTTCTACTTTGATATCTACTTCCTCTGGTAGTGATATCCATATCAGCTAAAGCAGAAATTAATGATTCATTATATAGGCTACCATCAAGGTCGATGCTTAAATTGCCAGCTGAGTGAAATAAATCATAATTATTAACCTCATTACCTTTTAATTCTAAAAAATGCCCAGCAATTACTGAATTATGGTTATTTAAAATATTACTAGTAAGGCTCATTTGATTTTCTGCTGTCACCTCACCATGATTGTCAAAATTATCTGCATTGGTCGTAATGTTATTTTTTGCTCCAATTACTGCATCTTCTTCATTAGTAATAATATTTGCATTAATTTCTACATTATTTTCAGCTAAAATTATCTCTTGGTTTTTAAACTCCGATTCAGTTGCGATTTTTATATCTCTTGCTGCATCTACTGAATTTAAAATCACATCACCTTTAGCAGTGATGGTTATATCATCTAAATCTGCCGACACACCACTTAAAGCCTTTACTGCAAACCCCTCTTTTGTTGCAATAAAATTTATGCGACCTGCTCTTATTGCGCCAAAATATGCAGCATCAATTGCTACACTCTCCTCCAAAGGATCAACATCTTCTTTAGAGCTTACCTCTTTAGTCTGGTAATCATAATAGTCATTTCCAGTTTTTAAATTTAACTCCGTGCCAGCAAAAATATTTGCAGTTATTTTTATTACTCTTGAGACTAAATCTGTGTAGCTTGCTCCTTGCGTATCCAAACCTAGATAAATATTTTGCCCACTAGAATAAACTACATCTCGACCTGTTATGTTGATGTCGCCATTTTCACTTAAAGCAAAACCCTTAAGCGCGCCGCTATTCTCAAATTCAGCCTGACCAGTCACAAGTGATAATCTGGAAGTATTTATAAAACCCGCACCACGCACTGAAATTCCATTAGGATTAGCTATTACCATCTCGGCGCGATTTCCAAAAATCTCAGCAAAACCTTTTAAATTAGTTCTTCTATTACTTGTTATTTGATTAATAATAATGCTTGCAGTACGGCCATTTGTAAAATTAGGATTAGCATAAACAGTGCCACCTAAAACCGAATTACCAACTGAAAGCGAGTTATTAATAATTAAATTGTCAGAATAGATATTAAAATCTTCTAAATTATTTAATGAAGCACCTTGGCTATTTACTGTTGCCGTATTCATTAAAGGTGTGCCATTTTGAGCGCGATCAATGCTGGTGTTGGTAGTGCCATCTACTACTATATGCTCAACCTCAGAAGTGTTTTTTAATGCATAGGAACTATTTTGAAAAATAAGAGAGAAACTTACCAAATAGGCTAGCAATCTGTTTAAATAATTTATCATAGACTGATTTTTACCTCAAAATAAATTGTTTCTCCATCTTCTTTACCAACTGCTGCAGGCGAGTGAAGGCTCTGACTGTAAGTTAGCTTTGCATTTATATCTCGTGGATTTTTGGAATTTCTTTCTGCAACATTAAAAGTTAAATAAGCCCCCGCCCCGCTCATATAATCTTTATCGAGCCCGCCTCTTTTTCTTACCATGCCATAATCATAAAAGGCTGCGATTTTGGTGCGGTGAATGAAGCGCTCAAATTCTTTGAATTTAATAAATTCAGCAGGGTTAATTTCTAAATCATTTCTTATATGAAAGCCGCTATCACCTGCAAGGCTAGTTTGATCAAAACCACGAATTGAATAATTTCCACCTATTGAAATTTGCTCTGTACCATAAAGCTCATCTAGGCTTAATTGCAGCTGTGTATTATTAATATAGGCAATATTTTTATCTGCTATTTTTAAATTTGCTTTGGCATAGTTTGTTAGGCTAAATTTATCAAATTGAGCGTGCGGCTCTGAAAAACCAAGATCTTCATCTTTAGTTGCATTAAACCAATGCATTCCTCTGTGGTAAGTAAAGTTGCTAAAAATATAGCCAGATTTTAAATATTTTTTATTTGGGAGATAATAAAGAAATTTTGCATATGGCTCTAAAATTACTAATTTACGATCATCTAGCATAATCCCACTATTAAAGTTTTTAGTTTCTTTAGAAGCTAATTTCAAACCTAAATCTAATTTATATTTTTTGGTTTTTTTGATTAATCTTTCTAAAGAGATATTTTTGCTAATAGTCTGACCAGTAGAAATAATGGTTTGGCTATCCCCTCGGGTGGTTAATTTATATTTTGAATGTGAATAGCTAGTGCTTAAACTCAAATAACCTAAGGGAATTGCTAATTTCCCATAATTGCTAAAACTAAATTTCTCATCTTGATTTTCTTCATTATCTTTTGAGAAATTTAAAAAGAGATTATCATTAAGGCTTAGCAAATTATCTTGTGAGATTTCTAAATTTCTTCTAGTGCGACCAGTTGTTTCTGAACCTAAATTATCGTGAGAAAGTGATATGCTAGTTGGGCGGGTAATTTCATTTGTAATATTTACCTTACTATAACCTTCTTGCTTGCCTGGCTCGATTTGCATGGTGGCATTATTTGAAGCAAGAGCGTTCATTTGTTCTAAACCTTGCTCAATATCTTTAAGGTTAAAGACCTTACCTAATTTATTTGGGAATGCTGTTGCCAGTTGAAATTTACGGCGAAATTTTAGTTTCTCATTTAATTTAGAATTATCATTTAAAATTATCTCTTCGCTACGCCCTTCTGAAATAATAAATTTAAGATGATTTTTTGCGAGCTCTTTAAAATCAAAATAAACTCGAGCTAATGAATAGCCTTGCTCCATATAGGTGTTTTGTAAATCTACTCTTGCTTGTGACAACTCACTTTTAGTAACGCAATCAGATGTTTTTATTGCGAGATATTTATTTAGAATATCTTTGCTTTTAAAAACCTCATTACCAATTATGCTGATTTTTTTAATGGTGATGCAGCCATTATCTGAATATTGCTTTGCAGAATTTTTTTGCTGTTGCTCTATGCGAGTTTTTTTGTTTTTCTCAATTTCTTTAATTTGATTTTTTAATTCTAAATCTTGATTTTGCTGTTCTAAATATTGCTGAATTTGATCTTGCTCTGCTGCAATAACATGTGCAGAAAATAAACAAAAAATAAGTACAAAAAAACTAAGCGCTTTTGAGATGTAAATTGCCTGAGTAAATTTTTTAACACACATCGACACAATGATTTAGAAATTATAATTTTAAATATTTCCTACCATCGCTAACACACAATGTAAGGAATATTATTACTCCAAAAAGTTTCGGTAATTTAATACCATTTCTTATCTCTAAAGTTACTGTAAAAATAGCTTTAAAGAGGTGAGATGGTATAAAATATTGATTTACAACTTGCAAGGGAATTTTTTAAATTATTGTAAAAATACAGCTTGTTACTTAGTTAAATCTATGCTTCACTTTAATTTCTAGTGATTCTTTTTGTGCCTTTCTGCCGTAATTAGTAAGAATGCTAATTACTTGCAGCAGAGTTTCCATATACCAAATCAC
>CBFHSE010000009.1:5842-39484 GCA_965658435.1 Rickettsiales bacterium
GTGCCTTTCTGCCGTAATTAGTAAGAATGCTAATTACTTGCAGCAGAATTTCCATATACCAAATCACAAAAAAATGATCACGTAGTTTTGTCTATGCTCAACATATTTTTTGAATTTGGATATAAAAAAAATGCATCAAAAATAATCTACTAGAAATATTAAGCACTCTATAAATGCTGTGATTCTTTTTGTGCCTTTCTGCCGTAATTAGTAAGAATGCTAATTACTTGCAGCAGAGTTTCCATATACCAAATCACAAAAAAATAAGGAAATTTTTTTCCTGCACTTAAGCCCAGCCCCCGCAACCAAAAATTTCATTTTTGTTTTCGGCGACATAATTGAACCAAGGTTCCCAGCTCAAATCTTACCAATCATAATAGGAGATAAGCATAGATTATTTATTAGATTTGATTTTGATTTAATAAAATGTTAAAGTTAAACTATGTTTAATCAGGAAGGTAAGATGAAGAAAGGATTTAGTTTAGTAGAGCTATCAATAGTAATAATAATAATTGGTTTATTGTTTGTTGGAATCAGTGCAGGCTCTACTCTTTTAGAGCAGGCCAAAAACAAGTCTATTATATATGAAATTCAAGAAATTGAACGTTCAATTAAAATTTTTGTAACTTCTTTTGATTATTTGCCAGGAGATTTTCCCGATGCGAGTAAAATTTGGGGTGATGCCTGTGGTGGAGATGATGCTGCACCAAAAGGCTGTGTTGGTAATGCTGACGGTTTTGTTACTTCCACTGAAATGATTAGATTCTGGCAGCATTTGCAATTAGCCGAAGCTATGGATAAAAGTTTTACAGGTATTTCTGGGGGGGCTTCTTATGTTGCTGGTTCGGATCCTTGGCATAATGAGTCTAATGCTTATGAATCAAGATATGAAGATGGTTTATTATATCAGATTCATCATACTGGTAATTCATGGTTAAATTATGGTATAAAAAATCATCTTATAAGGTTAGGAAAAAATGATAATGGGCCTTATTATAATTCCCAAGGAGGTTCTTTTACTGCTAAAGAAGTTTATTTAATTGATAAAAAAATAGATGATGGTAAGCCATTTGTTGGCTTTATTCAAGGCCATATAGCATATCTAGGCACTGGATGGGATACAAAGTCCTGTAGTGGTTGGGGCGGAACTTATGATACTGCATACTATTTTATAGGTAGAGATGATACGGCTTGTCAGATTGTGTTTTCAGGTAATAGAATTTTAGGCTTTTAATTTACAAAAATTAAATAAATATGTTATAATTAAATCATATAGTTGTTTAAATAACATAAAATGCATAACAATAAAGCTTTTAGCTTGGTTGAAATATCGATAGCAATGATAATTTTAGGTTTGCTAGTAACTGGTGCTACCGCTGGATCTTCATTGATAAAACAAGCAAAATTAAGGGCTATTATGAATGAAGTGCAAATGATTGATAGATCAGTAAAGGCCTTTTTGATTGCCTATGATGCTCTTCCAGGTGATATGGATGATGCTGGTTATTTTTGGGGTACAGAGTGTGGAGGTAATGCCAATGCCCCATCTGGATGTAATGGAAATGGTAATGGAATTATTGAAGGTTTTTCATCAGGAGAGTCATTTAGATTTTGGCAACATTTGCAATTAGCAGAAATTATAGATAATAAAAGTTTTACTGGTGTTTCTGCTGCGATCGGGGCATCTGATCCTTGGCATAGTGAAGATAATTCTTATGAGTCAAAATATGATGATGGTTTGCTTTATCAAGTAACTTATGTAGGTTCCTTTTGGTCAGATTATGGAATTAGGAACAATATGATTAGATTGGGAAAAAATGACAATGGTTCAAATTTTAATTCTAATGGAGGATCTTTCTTAGCTAAGGATGTTTATGCTATTGATAAAAAATTTGATGATGGCAAACCTCTAATAGGTTTTGTTCAGGGGCATATAGCATATTTAGGAAGTGCAGGATGGGACACTAGAATATGTAGTGCTGCTGTTGGAAATGTAGCAACATCATATTATCCTCTAGATAGAGATGATACGGCTTGTCAAATTATATTCTCTGGTAATAAGGTTTTTGATTTTTGATTTTGAAAAAAACAAATTATGCCTTTTTAGTAACAGGATTCATGATTTCTATTAATATATTTATGGTGATTGGATTACGTGCTGCTTAAATAGTGATAGGTATCATAAGATGGGTAAAACAAAGAAATCCAGGCTCTATATTTACACTAAAAATTTTTGGTAATTCTACATATTTAATTAATTTATTTTAATTTAAATTTTTTCTGATTTTATTAAATTAATATTTGATCTTTCTTATGAATTTAGCAATTAATTTAACAATTTTGGGCTTGGCTCCTTTTATATTTTTCATATCAGTAATTATTTTTGATGCTGTTTATTTTGAATGGTTAGCTGATTTCGTGTTTAAGGGAGATTTTAGCGATTTTTTGTTAAATTATTCAGTAGTTATATTGTCGTTTCTGGCTGGAATTAGCTGGGGTTTGGAAATTAAGCCCAATAATCAAAAAATAAAAACACATAATATAGTTTTTTATAATGCTGTTTTTATAACTATTAGTGCTGTTCTTACAATGATGTTTTACAGTATTAAATTAGCTTATACATATTTGTCTTTTTGTTATTTATGGCAGTTATTTATAGATTTAAAGGTTAATAATTTCTATAAAGTAAAGACAGAATATATTAAAATCAGAAAGTTTGCTACTAGTGTTGTGGTAGTGGTTTTGTTACTAGCTGTTTTTTTTGTAGAATCATATTAATAAATTGACTGTCAGAATTTATTGCTTTAATTTTTATGATTGTTACTTAATTAAATTCATGAAATTATTTAGTGTTTTATTCATTAGCGTTTTTTTGCTCTGTTCATGCTCGCAAAAGCCTGTATCCGTCACATATAAGGGGCATCTAAAATATAATAATAATAAAGATAAAAGCTATAAGATTTCTAAAGAAATTAATAAAAACAAGAATCTTAATATAAAAAAAACTAAGTTAAATTTAGATGAAATTATTGTTAAAAAAGGCGATAACTTATATAAATTGGCAAGAAAATATAAGGTTTCTAATAGGCATTTAATTGATCAAAATAATTTAAAACCCCCTTATATGTTAAAAGAGGGAGATATTTTAAAAATTCCCTCAAAAAGAAAAACTCACATAGTAGTGGCAAGGGAAACTTTAACAGCCATTTCCAGGAAATATAATGTAAGTATTAGTGAGTTAGCTCAAGTTAATAATATTAAAACTAATGCAAATTTATATATTGGTCAGGTTTTAATGCTGCCTTATAAGGCTAAATTGACGCATAAGCAGATTTTAAATAAGAAAATATTTAAAGCGTCTGTTAAGAAAGCTAAATTAATTATGCCGCTTGAAGGGGAGATAATTAAAAATTTTGGACCTAATAAAGATGGTACGCATAATGATGGTGTCAATATTAAAGCTAATTATGGAGCGCCAATTAAGGCTGCTGCAAATGGAAAGGTTGTGTATGTAGGAAGTGAGTTAAGAGGTTATGGAAATTTGATTATTATCAAGCATGCAGGTAATTATCTTACTGCTTATGCTCATAATAAAGAAATTTTTGTTGAGAAAAACCAACAGATAACCCAAGGGGAAATAATAGGAACTGTTGGTAAATCTGGTAAGGTTGCTATCCCTCAGTTACATTTTGGTTTAAGGCAAGGTAGAAAAGCAGTTAACCCGCTTAAATATATTTCAAATAATTAGTAAATTATAAAACCTAATATACAGGATTTGCTATCTTTGTAATTTACTTTATATCTTTTATTTTCAAGGCAATTTTCATCATATTCTTTTTTGCCGTTATTTTTCATTAGTCCGTTCATACCAATTACTTGACCAGTTTTAGGCATAGAGTCATCAATTTTTTTGTCAATAATTTCCGCGGCTTCTGGAAGAATAACTCCGACATCACTTGTTTGACCATTCAATGCATAGAATTCACCTAATTTGATTATATTGCCAATATTGTCTTCATATTTGATTGTTAAATTTCCTGCAATTTTTCCTGGCATAAGATAATTATCTTTTCCCCATATACCACTGTAATTACCTTTTATAATTTTAGACAGGCTTAAATGTTGCCATGCTCTGTAAATTTCACTGCTGTATTTTTCGCCAATTTCTATTTTATTATCTCCATCGCCATTGCATTCTGACTGAGTTCCGCAAATATTTTCTTCATTGTTAAAATAACGAAATGCATCATTGAAGTCACCTGGATAGTAGTAATATCTATCTTTAAAATTAATTATTGCTGTTTCTAATTGGGTGAATTGATTTATTGATGCTATTAATTTTGCTCTGTCAAGAATGTTTTGGCCAATTGTAGTCCCGGCTATGATAAGACCAATTATTGCGACTACAATTGATAGCTCTAATAAACTAAATGCTTTCATTTTTTATACACATATGTAATTATAATTTATAAATAGTAATAAATTATTATATGTCAATTACTCTGTTAATTTTTAACAAAAAAAACGTTATAAAATATGACAAATGCAAATAAACAACAATTATATAATTACTTAAATCAGCACTTTAATGTTTCACGTGAAACATATAAAAAACTTCAAGAATTTAGCTTTTTGTTAGAAGAGAATAATAATTCCTATAATTTGATTGGTAAAAATACAGTTAATAATATGTGGGAGAGGCATATTATTGATTCTATCCAATTATTGCCATTAATTGAAAAAAATAAATTAATTATAGATTTTGGAAGTGGGGCAGGAATACCAGGGTTAATTTTATCAATTTGTGGTGTAGATGTTGTTTCTGTTGAGTCAATAGCTAAAAAAATCGCATTTCAAGATAAAGTTAAAAATAAATTAGGATTAAATATAAGATTAATTAATGATAGAGTTGAGAATATAAAAATAAAAAAAAATATTATAGTAATTGCACGAGCGGTAGCTCCATTGGAAAAGCTCTTCCAACTAAGCGACCACTTGCTTTTAGAGGGTAATAAGGCCTTGTTTATGAAAGGTAAAAATTATAAGGAAGAAATAAATAAGGCAGAAAAAAAGTGGAAATTTAAATTTAAAGAATATAAAAGTAAAACATCGGAAGATAGTGTTATTTTATCAATTAAGGATTTAAAATGGAAATTATAGCTGTTGTTAATCAAAAAGGAGGAGTTGGTAAAACTACAACATGTATGAATCTTGCTGCATCTCTTGCAGCAATTAATAAAAAAGTGTTGATATTAGATTTAGATTCTCAAGGTAATGCCTCAACTGGTGTTGGAATTGAGCATAGTAGAAGAGAAAAAAACTTATATGGTTGTTTTATAGGTCAATATAGCCTTGATGAAGTAATATGCGATACTTCTATCAGTAATTTATTTATATGTCCTAGTACGATAGATATTGCGGCTGCAGAACTTAATTTAAAAGACCGTGTTTCACGTGAATTTATCCTTAAAAATAAAATTTTAGAGCTATCACAATATTTTGACTATATTATTATTGATTGTCCGCCATCATTAAATTTACTCACTGTTAATGCTCTTGCTGCTAGCAATGAAGTTATAATACCTGTACAATGTGAGTTTTTTGCCTTGGAAGGTTTGAGTCATTTATTAAAAACAATTAGAATGATTCAAAAGCGGATTAACCCTACTTTATCAATAAGGGGTATTTTGATTACCATGTTTGATAGAAGGAATAAAATTGCAATTCAAGTTGCTAGAGAAATAAAGAAACATTTAGGAAGTAAATTATTTGATACGGTGATACCAAGAAATGTAAAAATATCCGAAGCTCCATCCTTTGGTAAGCCTGCCATAGTTTATGACTATAACTGTAAAGGTGCACAGGCATATATAAGATTGGTGAAGGAAATTTTAGCGCAAAATAAAAAATTAAGGGTAGCATAATGGATAATATTCTTGGCAAAGGATTATCAGAGCTTTTAGGTGGAACACCTTATGATGTAAATGATAAGGATGTAAATCTACAAGAATTATTCCTAGATGTTATAGAGCCAGGAAAATATCAGCCAAGAAGTAATTTTGAAGAGGATGAGCTTAAAGGTCTTACAAATTCTATTAAAGAGAAAGGGGTTTTACAGCCAATTATAGTTAAATTTTGTCAACTATTGCAAAAATATGAAATAATTGCAGGTGAAAGAAGGTTTAGAGCTAGTAAAAGGGCAGGATTAAAGACAATTCCAGCTATTATATTGGACATATCAGATTCTGAAGCATATGAGGTTGCGTTAATTGAAAATATACAAAGAGAAAAGCTTAATCCAATCGAAGAATCTAATGCTATATTAAAATTAGTTGAAAAATATAATTACACTCAGGAAGATATTGCTGTTAAACTTGGCAAGAGTAGAACACATATTAATAATATGCTACGGTTATTAAAGTTACCGAATGAAATTAAGCAGTTTTTGATTGATGATAAAATATCAATGGGTCATGCAAGAACATTAATAAATAAAGATAATGCTCTAGAGCTTGCAAATGAAATTATAGCTAATGATTTATCTGTAAGAGAAGCGGAAGGTTTAGGTAAGAAAAGCAAGAAAAGAAAAAAAATAACAGATAATTATAATGATCAGAAACAAGTTTATTTGAATGAGATAGCTAAGGAGCTTACCAGAATTGTTGGTTTAGATATTGATATTAACCATAAAAATAAAAAGGGTAAGGTAATTATAAATTTTAAAACTACCAAAGATATGGATTATATTATTGATATTTTTGAAAAATATGTGAAATTCGATTCTGAGCAAATCTAAATTTACCCTTTATTTTTAAAATCTAAAAAATTTTGTAATATAATAGCAGCAGCGATTTTATCATCATGCTTATTTTTAAACTCCTTTGCTTTATAAGCAGTTTTTTCAGCGCTTCTTGAGCTTAATCTTTCATCCCAAAAAAATATATCAATATTTGAATTTTGGTTTAGAAGATTGGCAAAGCTTTTTGCTCTTTGGCTAGTTGTAGTTGCTTTATTATCTAATGATTTTGGTAAGCCAAATACTATGAAATTTATTTGTTCATTTTTAATTATTATTAATAAATTTTCTAGATCATTTTCTATATTAGTTCTTTTAATTATTTTAAAGCCATTGGCAATTATACCTAATTGATCTGATATTGCTGTACCAAATCTTTTTTCTCCATAGTCAATTGCTAAAGCTTTTTGATTTTTATATTTATCTCTTAATATTAATTTTACATTCTTAATAATTGGCATTTGCGATTATTGCTCTTATAATGGTTGTCAAATTAGCATATATATATAATGAGAAAAATAAATAGAGCATTAATATCAGTTTCTGACAAAGGAAATTTAGAGCAAATTGTAAATTATTTAGTTAGTCAAAATATAGAGATTATTTCTACAGGAGGTACTTATAAAAAAATAAAGGAGATCTCTGATCAGGTAATAGAAATAAGTGAATATACAAAATATCCAGAAATAATGGAGGGAAGAGTCAAAACACTAAATCCAATGGTACATGGGGGTGTTTTAGCAAAAAGAGATAGTGAGTTACATAAAAATCAGATGGTTGAAAATAATATTAAGCCTATTGATTTAGTAATAGTAAATTTATATCCATTTGCTGAAACAATAGCAAGAACAGATGATTTTGATAAAGCTATTGAAAATATTGATGTAGGTGGCCCTACAATGATTAGAGCTGCTGCTAAAAACCATAATGATGTGACAGTAATAACGGATATTAATGATTATGAATTATTAATATCTGAGTTAAGTGCTAATGATAATAGAGTTAGCCTTAATTTTAGGCTTAATATGGCTGCTAAAGCATTTAATAAGACGGCAGAATATGAAAATATGATTGCTAATTGGTTTAATAAGCAAACAGATAATGATTTTAATCTAAATATAAGTGCGATACATAAGCAAAATTTGCGTTATGGGGAGAATCCACATCAAAAGGCTAAATTATATAAATTAAATAATGAAGCTATTGTTGGAGCTGAGCAAATTCAAGGCAAGGAATTAAGCTTTAATAATATCAATGATGCTGATAGTGCATATTTATTAGTGAAGGAGTTTAAGAACCCTGCTGCTGTGATTATTAAGCATGCAAACCCTTGTGGTGTTGCTGAAGCCTCCTCTTTGCTTGAATCTTTTGAAAAAGCAAAGAATGGCGATCCTCTAAGTAGTTTTGGTGGAATTATTGCATTAAATAGAGTTCTTGATTTAGATGTTGCTGAAAAAATTAAGCAAAGTTTCTTTGAGGTAATTATCGCGCCAGATATTACAGTTGAGGCTAAAAATTTATTATCCTCCAAGAAAAATATGCGTATTTTAATATGTGATTTTAATAAAAATAATAATAATTTAGATGTAAGATCAGTAGCAGGAGGGTTTTTAGTTCAGGACAGAGATGAATTGATTGTAACTGAAGAGAATCTTGAGATTGTTACGAAAAAACAGCCAAATGAAATAGAAGTTTCTAATATGATTTTTGCTTTTAAAGCAGTAAAGCATGTGAGATCTAATGCTGTATTATTTGCAAAAGATCAAATGAGCGTTGCTATTGGTGCGGGGCAGATGAGTAGGGTAGATTCGGTAAGAATTGCTAATTTAAAATTAGAGGATTTTTACCGAAATAATGAAAATTTAAATAAGGATAATTTGGTGCTAGCTTCAGATGCTTTTTTTCCTTTTGCTGATGGTATAATTTTGGCTGCAAATGCAGGTGTTAAAGCTATTATTCAGCCGGGAGGTTCGGTTAGAGATGAAGAGGTAATAAAGAAGGCTGATGAGTTAAATATTGCTATGGCTTTTACAAAAATAAGGCATTTTAAACATTAGTTTTTAGTGAATTCTGTTATTTCGCTAATTAGTTTTTGATTAATTGCTTCAATTGTATGTTTTGCATCTATGATCTGGCAATTTGCCGTTTTTTTACTATATTCTATGTAAGATTGCCTTATTTTTTTATGAAATTCTTCTGGAAATTTTTCAAATCTTTCATTGAGGTTATTGCGTTTTTTAATGCGGTTATTGGCTGTTTCTTGATCAATATCAAAAATATAAGTTAAATCAGCTCTGAAATTATTTAAAAATAATTGATCAAATTGATCTATTAAATCATGGCCAAGATTCTCAGCTTGACCCTGATAAATATAGGTTGAAAGATTAAAGCGATCTGAAATTACATTTACTCCAGCTTCTAAATTTGGTAATATTATTTTGTGAAGATGTTCGTTTCTGGCTGCATATATAAGGGCTAGCTCTGTTTTTGGTAATAATTTATTCTTAGATCCTGTTACAATGATTTCTCTAATTTCATCGCCAATTTTAGTTCCCCCAGGTTCTCTGGTAAAAATAAAATTTTTATCAGATAATTGTTTTTTCAGTAAATTAATTTGCGTAGATTTGCCACAAGCTTCTCCACCTTCGAAAACAATAAACTTACCCTTGCCTATAATATTTTTCATTATTATTATTCTATATGTCTTTTTTAATTTAAAAGTATGGCAAAGAAAAAACAAGGTTTTATAAAACAATATTTTATAAGACCCACTAAAAACATTAGATTGGCATTTGGATTTATTCCTGAGATTATTCCGTTTGTTAAAAAACAAAAAATAGAATTTGATTCATGGTCTGCTAAAGCAAGAAAAAGGCTTAATAACCCTTCCTTGTCTAATTATAATTTAGGAGTTCAATTTTATAATGAAAATAGAGCTGGTGATGCAATAATTCGTTTTAAGCTTAGTAGTATTATGAACCCAAAATCTGCTGAAGCTTTTTTTTGGCTTGGTAAATCATATTTACTTAAAAATGAGGTAGCAAAAGCCATTATTGCCCTAGAAGCGGCAAATAAGTTAAAAACAAATAATAAAGAACAGGAATATTTTTATAATTTATATGTTAAAAATAATTATAAAATTTATGCAGATGAAGCAATAACTAAAAATTTCTTTGCTAAATTTTCTTCAGTTATTAATGAATATTTCATTGAAAATTATGCATATAATGGAGCAAAAAATATAGCAGATCTATTTTTTAATGAAATTAAACAAGATAAATCTTTAATATTAGATCTGGGTTGTGGTACTGGGTGTTTGGCACATATTTTAAAGCATAAAAATAAAAATCTTACTATTGAGGGGTTAGATTATGCTAGAGGTGCTATTGAGATATGTAAAGATTTAAAAATTTCTGAAAAAAATCTTATTTCTAATGAAGATAAACAAGAAACAATAGATTTAAATGTCTCTGAGAAATCATCGATACATAATTATGTTTATGATAAATTACATAGGGTTTCTATAGAAAAATTAAATTTGGATCAAAAAGTTAAATATGATGCTATTATTGCAAGAGGTATATTTAACTACGTAACTGATTTTGATGCTGCTATTAAAAATTTGCTAAATTACTCAAAAAAGGGAACATATTTAATGTTTAATTTGAATGAACCTTCTAATAATGAGCAGATTGAAGCTAATCTGAAAAATTTTAGCTATCCTTATTATTTAAATCTAAAGCCAATTTCCATAGAGAATGTAAGAGATATTTGTAAAAAATATTCATTTGAATTCATCAAAGAAGACAAATTCACTCTTGATAATCAAGAAAATAAAGCAATAAGCCTTATATTTAAACTAAAATAATATTAGTTATTTTAAAGCTTTAGTAATTATAGCTTCTTGCTCTTTAACATGTACTGACATATATCCTGTTGCAGGGCTTGCAGCTTCTTCTCTCCCGACATATTGTAATTTACCATTAATGCCTGCTTTATTTAAGGTTTTTTCTAATTTCTTGCTAATAAAGCTCCAAGCACCCATATTTTCTGGTTCTTCTTGGCACCATATTATTTCAGCGTTATTATATTTCTTAAGTTCTTTTAATATTTCTGCTTCAGGATATGGGTATAATTCTTCTATTCTTGCAATAGCAATATCATTTAAATTAGCTTTTTTACGAGCTTCATATAGATCATAGTAAATTTTTCCTGTGCAGAAAATTAATTTTTTAGCTTTTTCAGAAATATTTTGATCTGTTTCAGCTATTAATGGCTTGAAGCTTGTATTTTTATCCATATCAGCAATTGTTGAGGTTGCTAATTTATGACGAAGTAGAGATTTAGGACTCATAATTATTAGAGGTTTTCTGAAATCTCTATGAACTTGGCGACGTAAAATATGAAAGAAATTTGCAGGAGTTGTGATATTTGCAACTTGAATATTATCTTCAGCGCAAGCCTGTAAATATCTTTCTAATCTTGCTGAGCTATGTTCTGGACCTTGACCTTCATATCCATGCGGTAACAACATGGTAAGTCCACATAAACGCAACCATTTTGCCTCACCAGATGCTATAAATTGGTCAAAAATTATTTGTGCTCCATTAGAGAAGTCACCAAATTGTGCTTCCCATATGGTTAAGCTATGAGGGTTTGCTAAAGAATAGCCATATTCAAATCCTAATGCTGCATATTCTGATAAAACTGAATCTGTTGCTTTATATTTAGCTTTTTGATCTTTGGTTAAGTGATTAAGGGGGCAATATTCTTCTTCTGTTTTAATATCACGTAGGATTGAGTGACGATGAGAAAAAGTACCTCTTTTGGCATCTTGCCCAGTAATTCTAACCGGATAACCTTCTTCAAGTAGGGAGGCAAAAGCTAAAGACTCACCCAAAGCCCAGTCAATATGTGTTCCTTCTTTGAAAATTTGTTTTTTAACATCATATTGTTTAGCGATTTTTGGATGGATGTTAAAATCTTCTGGATATGATAATAAATGATTTAATACTTCACTTAACCTTGCTTTATTTATACCAGTATTAGCTGGTTTTTGCTTTGATTTTTCTTTTGTAGTCATCCCACTCCATACATCATCAAAAGCGTGAGGTTTTTTTGCGATATATTTGTCTGAATCTTTGAAGGCTTGCTCTAAAATTTGATGACGCTCATTTTTTATTTTTTGAAAATCTTCTTTGGTGATTACTTTTCCATTAATTAATTGATCAGCATATTTTTCATCAAGAGATTGCATTGATTTAATAGATTGATACATTAATGGTTGTGTGTAATTGGGCTCATCACCTTCATTATGACCATATTTTCTGTAACAAATAACATCTATTATGATGTCTTTTCCAAATTTTTGGCGATATTCAAAAGCTATGTTACAAGCAAATAAAACTGACTCTACATCTTCACCATTTACATGAATAATTGGGCATTCAATAAATTTTGCTAAATCTGATGCATATCTTGTAGAGCGAGAATCTTGATAATTAGCGGTAAAGCCAATTTGATTGTTAATTATAAAATGAAGTGTACCGCCTATATAATTTCCATCTACATATGCCATATTTAAACATTCTGCTACTGAGCCTTGCCCCATGAAAGCTGCGTCTCCATGAATTAATACTGCTAGGTTGTTATTTCTGTTGCCATCATGAAGTAAATCTTGTTTAGCTCTTACTTTACCTGCAACAACTGGATTAACTGCTTCTAAATGCGAAGGATTATATGCAAGTGAGATATGTAATTTATGATCGTTGATTATTCTATCTGATGATGCTCCCATATGATATTTAACATCTCCAGTAGCGTTATAATGAGCAGGTATTGGAGAAGCTCCTTTAAATTCTGCTATCATTTGATCATATGGTTTATGGCAAATATTGGTTAAAACATTTAATCTGCCTCTATGAGCCATACCAAGCTCTAAATTATGGATCTTGCTATTTCCTGCAAGTTCAATTGTTTTCTCTAATGCTGGAATAATAACATCACCACCTTCAACTGAAAATCTTTTTGCTCCAGGAAATTTCTTATGTAATAATTGTTCAAATGAAGCAGCTCTATGTAAATGATTTAGAGCTTGCTTTTTTTCTTGGTCAGTAATTTCTTTTAGACCATTATTGTCATTTTCTATACGATTTCTCAGCCATGATTTTTCTTCTATATTTGAGATATATTCAAATTCATAAGCTAGTTTTCTACAGTAAATATTATTTAATTTGTTAGTAATATCCTGAACTGATAAATTGCTGAAATTTGGCTCATATTCCATGGTGACTTTTTTATTTAAGTCATTAGTTTTTAAATCATGAAAATTATGAGACAAAATATTAACAATATTTGGCTTTGTTAAATTAAGTGGATCAAGTTTAGCTTGATAATGACCATAGCTTCTATATCTATTAATTAATCTAGCAGTTTTATATTCAAGATGACTTCCAGCAAGAGAAGGGTCTTTTTTTTCTTTAGTTACTAATTTTTTTTCAATTTCAGCTCCTAAGATATGAGCATCATTAACTTGCCAACTAGCTCCTTTATAATCGCTATCTAAAGAACCTAAATCATCTCCAACTTCGTTAAAAAAAACTCTCCAATTTTCAGATACAGATTCAGGGTCATTAAGAAATTTTTTATATAACTCCTGAATAAATAAACCATTCCCACTAAAAATTAAGGTAGAATCTTTCAAATATTGTTCCTTTTTTTTCATGCTAAAAATCTTAAAAATCGACGTATAATAACATTAATCTATTATATTGCAAGATTACCCCTTTAAACTTAATCTTTTTATAGCTTTTTCTCATAATTTAGGCGCAAATAGCTTAACTATTTGCTTATAATTTCTAATAAAAATCCCTTAAAAATCTTTAAGTTTTTGACTGTTTTGTCAGTTTCTTTTTAGAGCTTTTCTCATAATTTAGACGTAAATTTAACTATTTGCTTATAATTTCTAATAAAAATCCCTTAAAAATCTTTAAGTTTTTGACTGTTTTGTCAGTTTCTTTTTAGAGATTTTTATGATAATTTGCTGAAAAAATAGCTTAACTATTCGCTTGTAAATTCTAATAAAAATCCCTTAAAAATCTTTAAGTTTTGACTGTTTTATTAGTTTCTTTTTATAGCTTTTCTCATAATTTAGACGTAAATTTAACTATTTGCTTATAATTTCTAATAAAAATCCCTTAAAAATCTTTAAGTTTTTGACTGTTTTGTCTGGTTGTTTTTACTTTGGTAACAAATTTCTAAAACTATAATATTTTAACTACATAAATATGCTATTAAATTTCTAACGTGAGTATGATTCGATCTTAATGATGGTAATTTGAGACTAGTTATTTATTGTTATCTCTAAATTGTTAAAAATGATATTAAGACCATTCCATCTTGCTATACCAGTTAAAGATCTTGCTTCAACAAGAGAGTTTTATGGAAATATTTTGGGTTTAAAGGAAGGAAGGTCAGCAAAGAGGTGGATTGATTGGGATTTTTTTGGTCATCAAATAGCAACACATCTAGCAAGTGAAAAAATGTTTTTAATGGATAGTAACTATGTTGATGGGCATGACATACCTGCAAGGCATTTTGGCTTAGTAATGGAGTGGAATCAATGGCATAAATTTAAAGAGGAGTTAATAGCTAAAAATATAGATTTTACTATAGATCCTTATGTTAGATTTTTAGGGAAAATAGGAGAGCAGGCTACAATGTTTTTTAAGGATTTTAGTGGTAATGAGCTGGAATTTAAAACATTTAAAAATGAGAAAAAATTATTTTCTAAATAATAACATATTTAGTTTAAAATAATGTTGAATAAAAATAAAATTCGAGAAAATGTTTGAGATTGATAATGTTTTAACTATTATGTTTACGAAATTTAAAAATTATATGATTATGGTTATTGATTATTTGAGAGGTTCATTGATTAAATTCATGCGTTATCAAGCTTCAGGTGGGATTTTGCTTTTGATAATGACCTTACTTGCTATTATCTTTGCAAATAGCAATTTTAGCTACTTATATAGTGATTTTTTGCATAGTAAAGTTGGCTTCGTTTTTGGGAGTTATAATTTGAAAATGAGTGTGGAGCATTTTGTTAATGATGGCTTGATGGTAATTTTCTTTATGCTAGTTACCTTGGAAATAAAAAGAGAGGTTATTGAGGGTCAGCTTTCAACTAGAGATCAACAAATATTGCCGGTCATTGCCGCTCTTGGAGGAGTTATTGTGCCAGCTTTGATTTATGTTTTTTTAACTAATGGTTATGTAATAGGTGATGTATCCGCTACTAGGGGATGGGCAATTCCTGCTGCAACAGATATTGCTTTTGCTCTTGGTATTATGTCTTTATTGGGTAAAAAAGTTCCTACATCATTAAAGGCTTTTTTAACTGCTTTAGCAATAATAGATGATTTAATTGCTATTTTAATTATTGCTTTCTTTTATAGTGGTAATTTAAATGTGGCTGTGTTATTGGCTGCTTTTATTGTGGTTATATTATTATTTTTATTGAATAAAAAGAAAGTAACTCACACAAGTCCATATTTGTTTTTAGGTTTTATATTATGGGTTTTAATATTGCAATCTGGTATTCATGCTACAATTGCAGGAGTTTTGGTAGCAATTTTTATACCTTTAAAAGCAAAGGATGAAAATGGTAATAGCCCATTAAGAGTTCTTGAGCATTCAGTTGCTCCATGGAGTGCTTTCTTGATTTTGCCAATTTTTGCATTTTGTAATGCAGGTGTTTCATTATCTAGTTTTTCTTTTGATGTGTTATTTAAAAATCCTATTGCTCTTGGTATAATGCTTGGTTTATTTATAGGAAAACAAATTGGAGTTTTCCTTGTGGTATATATGGCAGTTAGAGCAAAAATTACTTCTAAGCCGAATAGCTCAAATTGGATGCAAATTTATGGTGTGTCTTTATTGTGCGGGATAGGATTTACTATGAGCGTATTTATTGGTAATCTTGCTTTTCCAGCGGATTTTGGAATTACAAATGAAGTTAGGGCGGGTGTTTTATCTGGTTCATTAATTTCTTCGTTAGCAGGGTTTTTCTTGCTTTATTTCGCTGCTAAAAATGTTGAAGATTCTAAAAAAGGAGCTAAATAAATTTAATATTCTGGAAGATTTTGAAGCTAGGCTTTTAAAGCATTTAGTTTCAATGCGCTCTGATTTTCTTCATCCGTTTATTGGTTTAAAATTAAGAGCATATAAAAGAAGTTTGGATTTTATAGAAGCCGAAATGCCAGATGCTATTATTTGTAATAATAGAAAAGAAATTTTTAACTTTGCTATAAGAAATATTGATACTAAAAAAGGTATAATTGCTGAGTTTGGTGTAAAATCAGGTAAGACAATTAATGAGCTTGCTAACAAGCCGGCTTTAAAAAATAAGTTAATTTATGGTTTTGATTCATTTGAAGGATTGCCTGAAAATTGGAGTGGAACTAGAGCTAAAAAAGGTCAATTATCCAATAACGGAAAATTACCAAAAACTACAAAAAATGTTAGATTATATAAAGGTTGGTTTGCTGATATATTACCTGATTTTGTAGCAAAGTTAGAAGAAAATGCCATTTTATTGCATATTGATTGTGATTTATATAGCTCGACAATTACAATTTTGGAATCTTTTAAAAATAAAATAATTCCCGGAACAGTAATTATATTTGATGAGTTTTTTAATTATCCTAATTGGGAAAATCATGAATATAAAGCATGGCAAGAATTTGTGAAAAAATATGATATAAAATATAAATATTTAGCATATGCTCATACACAAGTAATAGTGCAAATAATTTAACTTGCTTATTTGAAGAATATTGCAATTTTTAAGAATATTTATATTATAAAGAGATATTTTGCGATTAAAAGGTTAATACCATATGTATAAAAAATTTACTAAATATTTTCTTACTGCAATTATTGTAGCTATAACAACTATTTCACTATCTTCATTCGCAGGTAGAAATAACTTTGCAAGTTTGTTGAATAACCCAGTTGAGCAAGATTATTTTCAGCTTTTTAAGAAAATTATAGAGATAACTAAGCAAAATTATGTTGAGGAAGTAGAGGAAAAAGACTTATTTTATTCCGCTTTTGATGGTATGTTGAGGTCACTTGATCCTCATTCAGGTTTTTTAAATAACGAGCATTTTAAGGAAATGCATGTACAAACTAGTGGTCAGTTTGGAGGTGTGGGTATCGAAATTACTATGTATAAAGGTTTTTTAAAAGTTGTTTCACCAATTGATGATACTCCTGCACATAAAGCAGGTATTAAGCCATCTGATTATATTACAATGATTGATGGGGAAACAGTAAGAGATTTAAATATAAATCAAGCAGTACAAAAAATTAGAGGTCCTAAAGGTACAAAAGTTAAATTAACAATAGTAAGAGAAGGGATTAGTGAGCCTCTAGAATTTCATGTTGAAAGAGCAATTATAAAAATTATTTCTGTAAAATCTAAAGTTTTAGCTGATGATGTTGCCTATTTTAGAGTTACTTCTTTTTCACAAAATACTACAGTAAGTTTAGAGTCTCAATTAAAGAAAATTTTATCAAAAGCTGAAAATAATTTACGTGGTATAGTTTTAGATCTTAGAAATAATCCAGGCGGATTATTAGATCAAGCAATTGGAGTAAGCGAATTATTTTTAGATGGTGGAGTGGTTGTTTCTACCAAAGGAAGAGCCCGTAACGCTGAAGAAGTTTTTAATGCAGCAAAAGGTGATATTGCTAAAGATATTCCTGTAGTTGTTCTTGTGAATCAAGGTTCTGCATCTGCATCTGAGATTGTGGCTGGTGCTTTGCAAGATCATAAGAGAGCGGTTATTTTGGGTAAAAATTCTTTTGGAAAAGGTTCGGTACAAACAGTTGTTCCTCTTGGTAATAATCTTGGTATGCGTTTAACTACCTCTAAATATTACACGCCAAAAGGTGTATCAATTCAAGCTAAAGGTATAACACCAGACGTTGAGATTTCGCAAAAAAACATAGAGATTGATGAAAATAATAATAAATATATGTCCGAATCTAATTTGCCAGGTCATTTAGAAACGCAAAATAATGATGGTAAAAATGATTCGAAAAAAACAAATCAAGTTGAATTAAATAAAATTTATAAAGAAGATTATCAATTAGCTAGAGCAATTGATTTGCTTCATGCTTTATCAGTTCTGAATAAATGATTTTTTTATTAAAAAAAAAGCCATATAAAGCTTCTATTTTATTATTTTTTTTATCGCTAATTTTATCGGTTTATTTTGTTTTTCAGCTCTTTCATGGCGAATATAGCTATAAAAATTTGCAACATAAGTCAGATTTTTTAAATGATTTGATTTTAACATATGAAAAGAAGCAATTTTCAATTATGAATTATGAGGCAAAAATTAGATCTCTTAATCCTAATAATTTAGATCTTGATAGTCTTGAGGTGGAAATGAGAGAAAAGTTGTTATTTACAAAGCCTAACGAAGTAATGTTGATAATTCCAGATGATCAGCTTGATTGATAAGGAAATTATGTTCATTAAGCCATTTATTTTCTGCTTTATAGTTGGGGCAATAATTTTTAACTAATTGCCAGAAATTTTTTGAATGATTCATTTCTATTAAATGACATAATTCATGGATAATTACGTAATCAATTACTGATTTTTTTGTGCAAATTAAGTTATAACTTAAATTGATAATTTTCTTGCTAGAACAGCTACCCCATTTTGAGATATTATTTTTTAAAATTAGCTCTTTAGCTATTAAATTGGTGTTTTTGCTTAGATTTATGAATCTGTCATTTAAAAATTTTCTAGCTGAGTTTTTGATAAATTCATTAAATAGAAATAGGGTTTTTTTTTCTTCTAAATTTTCTACATAATATAAAATTAGCTTCTCATCTTGAAAAGAAAAATAATTTTTGTCTGATTTTCTTGGAGTTATGGCAGTTTCTTTTCCAAAAATATAAGCATGATTTTTTTTTACTTTACTTTTATTAGATATTGATAGTTTTTTATCTAGCCAGGTTTTTTTATTTGCTAGAAAATTAATTATAAATTTTTCATCGATGTTTTTAGGTGCTAAAATTTCAATTTCATTTTTGCAATTTACTCTTACAGCAATAGATTTTTTACGCCCTGTGAAATATAATTTAATATTATAATTTTCAAAAATAAAATTATGATAATTTAGCTTAGTTATTTTTGTCATTTATAGCATCTCTTACTCCCTCACCAATAAAAATAATCAGTGTGAGAATAATTGTTAGAGTGGTAAAGCTAGAAAGGCTTAGCCATATTGCATGTGGGTTATTTCTTCCTTGTTCTAATAACTCACCTAATGATGCGCTTCCTGCTGGCATTCCAAAGCCTAAAAAATCTAAGGCAGTTAATGAAATTATTGCGCTAGTAATAATAAATGGAATAAAGGTTATTGCTGCAATTAAAGCATTTGGTAAAATATGCTTTAGAATAATTTTATGTTCGGATACTCCAAGTGACCTTGCTGCAGTAACATATTCTAATTTTCTGGCTTTTAAAAATTCAGCTCTAACAGGTAAGATAAGAGACACCCAGCTAAATAAAATCATAATAATAATTAGCCACCAAAAATTAGGAATTATGAAGCTTGTCATGATAATTAGAATAAATATCATTGGTAATCCTGACCATATTTCAATAATTCTTTGGGTTATTATGTCAAATTTGCCTCCAAAATAACCTGATGCTGCGCCAATAGTAATGCCAATTACTGAGCTAATAACTGTAAGTATTATACCGAATAAAAGAGAAATTCTTAAGCCATATATTAATCTAGCAAAAACATCTCTGGCTTGATCATCTGTACCTAATATATTTTCTGATGATGGTGGGCTAGGTGGAGGGGTTTTAAGATAATAATTTATGGTGTCGTAACTATATTTAAATGGAGGAAATATAAAATAGCCTTTTTCTTTTATCTTATTTTGTAAATAAGGATCTTTATAATTTGCAATTGTTGCAAAATCGCCGCCAAATTCTGTTTCGGCATAGTTTTTTAATATTGGAAAATAATAGCGATCTTCATATTTGATAATTATAGGTCTTTCATTTGAAATCAGAGGTATGATTAAGGTAAAAATAAATATTGCTGTAAATATTAGGGCTGAATAATATGATGTTTTGTAACGTTTGAATTTTTTTAAAAAATCAGACATTGCAAATTTAAAATTTTAGCTTTTGTAATTTTATTACAGATTCTAATTTAGCTATTTCATCTAATTCTTGAGAAGAAGGTTCGTCATCTAAAGCTATCAGAGCAATTGCAGAGCCATTATTATTTTCATTTCTACCAAGGTGAAAATTTGCAATATTATGATTATTTTTGCCAAGAAGAGTTCCTATCTCACCTATTAGACCTGGTTTGTCATGATTTTCGATAAAAATCATATTCTTGCTAATATTTGCCTCTAATTTGATTTGATTTACTTCGGTAATTCTTGGTTCATTTTGAAATAATGTTCCTGCAACTGAAATATTATCTTGTTCTGTTTCTATGTTAATATTTAAATAGGTAGCGTAATCTGAATTTTTATTGCAGGTAATGTCTTGTAAGGCTATTCCTCTATCTTTAGCTATTTTTTTACTGTTAACAATATTTACTCCGGCAGTTATGGAGCTTAAAATATTTTTTAAAGTGATAGCTGTAACAGGTTTTGTATTTAGCTTAGTTATTTTGCCCTGATATGATATTTTAATTGATTTGATAGCGCTTCCAGCTATTTGACCTGCTAAATTACCTAAATATTCCCCTAATTTTAAATATGGATCAAGTATTTTTGCGTCTTCAGGGGAAATTGCTGGGATATTTAAAGAATTTTCAATTATATTATGTTTTAAATAATTAGAAATTTGTTCTGCAACTTGGATAGCAACATTTTCTTGTGCTTCATTAGTGGATGCTCCTAAGTGAGGTGTACATATTAGTTTGTCATGGCCAAATAATATGTTTTCTTTTGCTGGTTCTTTAGCAAATACATCAAGTGCAGCCGCTCTTATTTGATTGTTATCAAGAGCTTCTTTTAATGCTTCTTCATCAACAAGACCGCCTCTAGCGCAATTGATAAGAATTGCAGAGTTTTTCATTATAGTAAAAGAATCCTTGTTAATAATATTTTTAGTTTGCTCTGTTAAAGGTACATGCAAGGAAATAAAATCTGCTTTTTTTAAGAGATCATTAAGTTCAGATTTTTCGATATTTAGAAGATTTGCTTTTTCATCTGTAAGATAAGGGTCATAACCAACTACTTTCATGCCTAAACCTTGTGCCTTTTTTATAACTATTGAGCCAATATTACCGCAACCAACAAGGCCAAGGGTTTTTCCTGTGATTTCTGTACCCATAAATTTGGATTTTTCCCATTTTCCTGCATGGGTAGAGCTGCTTGCTTGAGGGATTTGCCTTGCAGCTGCAAACATCATTGCAATTGCATGTTCTGCTGTTGTTACAGAATTACCAAAAGGAGTGTTCATTACAATTACTCCATAATCAGATGCTGCTTCTTGATCTATGTTATCTACACCAATTCCTGCTCTAGCAATAACTTTTAATTTTTTAGCATGTGCTAATATCTCTCTGGTTACTGTGGTTGAAGAGCGAATTGCAAGACCGTCATAATCTTTAATTATTTCTTTAAGTTCTTCTGGAGAAAGATTTGTTTTAACATCTACTTCTAAAGAGTTTTGTTTGAATATCTCCTCTGCTTTAGCAGACATTTTATCTGAAATTAATATTTTTACCATTTGCTTTTGGATTTTATAATTTAATTAAAAAGTTATCATATAAGATAAGCTCTTAATTTCAATTGGGTTTTTAGTAAATTTCACAGTTTAGAGCTGAAATATCATTAAGATGTTTGATTCTTTTTTCTCGGAGGTTAATTGCTTCTTGTTCTTCTCCGTCAAAATCCACAAAAAATAATGATGTAAAAAATGTTACAACTGAGATGTAGAATAGAGAAGTATTTTTAATGGTTTTAAGTTTTTTTTGATATTTTAATGTGCTGATTTCCTTTTTGTAAATTTTTATTTGTTTGTTAATTTCGCTGCATTTTAATTTTTGATCACCAATTTGCATTATTTGAAATTTTTTTTCATGATTAACACATGAGCTAGTAAAAGTGATTATTAGAAAAATTATGAATAATTTTTTGCAAGAAAAGTTAGATCTCATGAATCAAACTGAAAATGACGATCCGCAACCGCAATTTGCGGTGGCATTAGGGTTGTTTATTTTAAAGTAACTCCCTTGTAATTCATCTACATAGTCAATTTGAGAGCCTTTTAAAAATTCATATGAGGTGTTGTCAGTGACTGCTATTAAGCTACCTGAATGATTTATTTTTAAATCATCTTTTTCTTTTTTTTTGCTGAAATCAAATTTATATTGAAATCCTGAGCAGCCTCCTCCAAGAACAGTTATTCTAAGAAGCATATTTTTATTTTCAGGTGCTGAAGTAAGAATATTTAGCTGTTTTAAGGCTGAGGTTGAAATTGAAATATCTGCTATTTGGCTCATTTGTTTGATATTTAAATGAATTTTGTTAATTATTGTAATATTATTTTTAAGGTTAGTCAATTATGCTTGCAAATTATGCCAGTGATTACAAAAAATCAAAGGGGCGTTTATATAATGAAAAAAAGTCAAAAAATAGAAATGATTTTCAAAGAGATAGAGATAGAATACTTCACTCCTCTAGTTTTAGAAGGCTTGAATATAAAACTCAAGTTTTTGTAAATTATGAGTCAGACCATTTTAGAACTAGGCTTACACATAGTTTAGAAGTAGCGCAAATTTCTCGAACTATAGCTAAAAAATTAAAAGTTGATCAAGATTTAACAGAAGCTATAGCTTTGTCCCATGATATTGGGCACCCTCCTTTTGGTCATGCTGGAGAAGCAGCCTTAAATAATGCAATGAAAAAATATAATGGTTTTGACCATAATGCTCAGGCTTTAAAGATTTTAACTGAAATTGAGGGCCCTTATGCTGAATTTGATGGCTTAAATTTAACATATGAGACTTTAGAAGGGCTGGTTAAGCATAATGGTATAATCAAAGCAAATAATATGAATCATTATATTAAGAAATATAATAAAAAGCATAATTTAGATTTGCAGCAGCAGCCTTCAATTGAAGCTCAGATTGCTGCTATTGCTGATGATATTGCTTATAATAATCATGATATTGATGATGGTATAAGATCAGGCTTGTTACAAGAAGAGAATTTATATGAAGTAGAAATTATCAAAAATGCTTTTTTAGAGGTGGATAATAAATATCCTAATCTATCTGGTAAAAAAAGATTATTTGAGATGCGTAGAAGAGTTTATTCGGCAATGGTAGATGATGTTATTTCTAATAGCCTGAGTAATTTTTTGAAAGCAAAAATAAATAATATAAATGATGTTAAAAATTCTAAGAAAATATTGGTGGATTTTTCAAAAGAAATGACAAAACAAGTTTTAACATTAAAAAAGATTTTAAGAGATAATGTTTATAATCATCCTAAGATTTCTTTAAATAATAATAAGGCAAAAAGGATTATTAGTGATTTATTTGATTTTTATTTTGAGAATCCGTATTTGATCCCAAGTTATAAGGAGCTATTTCCAGCGCAAAAAAATAAGAAGCAGGATATTGCTTATTTTGTTTCAGACTATATCTCTGGTATGACAGATAGATATGCTATCCAAAAGCACCAGGAAAATTTTGATTTATATTACTTACAACAAAACTTTAAAGTTTCTTAAATTTATGGCAAAAAAAATAGCTTTTCAATTAGATGATTTAAGTAAAATTAATATTGCTAGTGATTCTAGTTATATGCTTATAAAAGAAGCTCAAAATCTGGGTTTTGCTCTTTTTTATTTTACGGTTAAGGATGTTTTTCTAGAAAATGGTAAATTAAAAGCCAGATTTAGTGATCTTTTGATTGATGAAGAGAAAGATTTTCCTATATCTATAAAAAATTCCTATATAGATGAGATTAGTTTTTTTGATGTGGTGTTTATAAGGCAGGATCCACCTTTTGATATGAGTTATATTAGCAATAGCTATTTACTTGAGAAATTGCGGGATCGGGTGGTATTTATAAATGATCCTTTGGAAATTAGGAATGCTCCTGAAAAATTACTAGTTTGTGATTTTGCTGATTTTATGCCAAAAACATTAGTTTTAACTGATGTAAATCTATTGCATGATCTAGATTTTAAGCATGAAGAGGTTATTCTAAAGCCTTTATATGGATGTGGCGGGGTTGATGTTTTTAAATTTGCTAGAGAAGATAAAAAACTTATTGATAAATTTAGTGAATTACAAAAAAAATATAATGCACCAGTGGTAATTCAAGAATATTTAGCTGAGATAAAGCAAGGAGATTTGAGGGTTCTTTTAGCTTGTGGTAAAGTTGTGGGTCAGGTGCTTCGGGTTCCTTATAAGGATTCTGTAGCTGCTAATTTTCATGCAGGCGGTAAGGCTGTTAAAGCTAGCTTGACTATTAGGCAAAAAGAAATATGTGAGGTTTTATCTCCAATCTTGCTTAAAAAGAAGTTATATTTTGTAGGGCTTGATTTTATAGGTGATTATTTGACTGAAATTAATGTTACTTCACCAACTGGTATTCAGGAGATTAATTATTTAGAAAATAGACAAATAGAAAAAGATATTTGGCAAGAGTTTTTGCAGATTATCTAGTTATTTTTACTGAAGTAAAATAAATTTGCATTAGCTTGAAATATGTCTTAATATTTAATTGTTATTTAGGTTTTTTATGAAAAATAATGATCATATTGTAAAGTCGTTTGGCGCTGAATTGGAAGTTTTGGTGAATTCTTTGAATGAGATGAAAAATCTTGTGGTGCAAATGATTATTTTATCGGAAAAATCACTTGAAAATAAAGATGATGAGTTAGTAGTTCTGGCACGTTCTGAGGATAAAAAAATTAATGAATTTGAAAAGAAGATAGAAAGCAGTGCAATTTCATTGCTAGCTTTAAGGCAGCCAATGGCTGGTGATTTGCGCTTTATTGTTTCTGCTATTAAAATTGCTTCATTATTAGAAAGGATTGGAGATAGAGGTAAAAAAACAATCAAAAAAGTCGAAAGATTTACAAAGCCTATTTCAGGAGAAATTCTTTCTGACATCAAGGAAATGAATAAAATAATTATTCAAATGATAGAGGAAGTATTTGTAAATATTGAAAAATATGAATTTACAGATTTAAAAAGTGCATATGACAATGATGATAAAGTAGATGAGTTTTATTCCGAAACTATGAAAAAAGCTTTAGAGCTTCAAGAGTCGGATCCTGATCCCTTGCCTGAATTTATAGCAAAAATAAAAATTCTTAAAAATTATGAGCGTATTGGTGATTATGCAACGAAAATCGCTAAAATTGTTTACTACATTGCAGAAGGTTCAACTTCACCAAATTTTTAAATTATGAAAAAAACTTTTTTATTATGTATTTTAGATGGTTTTGGTGAAACTGAAAAAACAAAATATAATGCTATTGCTAATGCAAATACTCCAAATTGGGATCATATTAAAACAACATATCCGATATCTTACTTAAAAACTTCTGGCCTTGCTGTTGGTTTGCCTGAAGGACAAATGGGCAATTCTGAGGTTGGTCATATGAATATCGGGGCTGGAAGAGTAATGTTACAATTATTACCAAGAATCAATAAAGCTATAACAGAAAATAATGTAGATAAGAGGGAAGAATTTAAATTATTTATAAAAAAATTACAGGATTCAGGAGGTGTTTGCCATCTTTTTGGAATGTTGTCTGATGGTGGTGTGCATGGACATATGGATCATGTAATTTATTTAGCTAAAACTATCGCAGAATATGGTGTAAAGGTTGATCTTCATTGTTTTATGGATGGTAGGGATGCTCCACCTCAATCTGGATGTGGATATCTAGCTAATTTATTGGAAAATATAAAAGATGTTAAGGGAGTGAGATTAGCATCTATAGTTGGAAGATATTATGCTATGGATCGTGATTTGAATTGGGATAGGGTAAAAAAAGCTTATGATGCTTATATTTTAGGTGATGCTAAAAAAACAAATGATTTTATGAAGTCATTAGAGGAATCATATTCTAGAAATGAATATGATGAGTTTGTGAAACCAATTATTTCTGCTGATTTTACGGCAATTAAAGATGGTGATGGTTTTTTTGTAGCAAATTATAGAGCAGATAGAGTTAGGCAGTTAATTACTATGTTTTTGGATAATGATTTTTCTAAAGTTTCACGTGAAAAGATTAATTTTTCCGCTCTTATTGGTATAGCTGAATATTCCAAAGAAATAAGTGAATATTTACCAGCTTTATTTCCTACTGAATTTCCTAAAAATGTTTTGGCTGATGTTTTTGAAGCTAAGTCATTTAAACAATTACATATTGCTGAAACAGAAAAATATGCTCATGTTACCTTCTTTTTTAATGGTGGTGTTGAAGCTCCTAAAAATGGAGAGGAAAGGGTTTTGGTTCCTTCGCCGAAAGTAAAAACTTATGATTTAGAGCCGGCAATGGCTGCAGATTTAGTAACAGATAATTTACTTGAAGCAATTAAATCAGGAAAATATGAATTTATAGTCGTTAATTATGCAAATCCTGATATGGTAGGGCATACAGGTGTTTATGACGCTGCTCTTAATGCTGTAGAAAAAATAGATGAAATTTTGGGTAAATTGAGTAAAGCTATTTTAGCTGTTGATGGGCAAATGATTATAACTGCGGATCATGGTAATATTGAAGAGATGTTTGATGAAGATATTAACCAGCCTCATACGGCTCATAGCATGAATCCTGTGCCCTTTTCTGTTGTTAATTCTAGGCAAGATTTTTCATTGAAAAATGGTGGTTTATGTGATGTTGCCCCAACAATTTTGGATTTGCTAGATATCGAAAAGCCTGAGGATATGACCGGGAAATCATTATTGCTTAAGGATTAATATGTTTAAAAAGAAATTATCAAAGGAAGAAAAATCAACTAATGTTTTTCTTGATAATTTGAAGGTTTTTTTAGAAGCTGTTATTATAGCTTTAATAATTAGAAGCTTTGTATTTGAACCATTTCATATTCCCTCTGGCTCTATGAAAGATGGTTTGCTGGAGGGAGATTTTATTTTTGTAACAAAATATAGTTATGGTTATAGTAAATATTCTTTTCCTTTAGCTATTATTCCTTTTAAAGATAGAATTTTTAACAAAGAGCCTGAAAGGGGCGAGGTAATTGTTTTTAGATTACCTAGTAACCCATCAATTAATTATATAAAAAGATTGGTAGCTTTGCCAGGAGATGAAGTTCAAGTAAAAGATGGGGTTCTTTATGTTAATGATCAAGAGTTAAAGCAAATAGCAAATGGTTTTTATGAAGATAGTAAATATGGTAATATTCAACGTTATACTGAGATTAATTCTGAAGGTAAGGAATATAACATATTAAATTATGTAGATAATAGTTTAAAAGATAATACTGCTAAATTTAAAGTTCCGCAGGATCAATATTTCTTTATGGGGGATAATAGAGATAATTCTATGGATAGCCGTTTTATGACTAAAGTTGGCTTTATTCCAAAGGAAAATTTAATTGGTAAGGCAAGATTTATTTTTATGTCTAGTGAAGATTCTTTGTTTAAATTCTGGAAATGGCATAATATTATAAGAATTGATAGGATATTTCAGAAAATAATTTAATTATGAATAATAATATTTTTGGTTATAATTTTAACAATTCTAAATTATTAAAATTAGCCTTAACACACCCTAGTGTCACTAGTAAAAAATTAGATAATTATCAGAAATTAGAGTTTCTTGGTGATCGAATCATAGCGATGATCATAGCGGAATATATATATGATAATTATCCTGATTCTAGTGAAGGAGAGATGGCTAAGAGGTTAGTTTTTTTAGTGTGTGGTGAAAGACTTGCAGAAATAGCTAAAGAAAATAATTTGGGCTCTTTATTGAGTTTATCTAGAGGTGAGGAACAAAATAATGGTCGTAACAGCAAAACAAATCTTGAAGATGCAATGGAAGCAGTGATAGCAGCTATTTATTTGGATTCTGATTATCAAAATGTAAAAAAAATTATTTTGAAATTATGGGGAAAAAAATTAACATCTTTTAATAAAGAAAATTATGATCCAAAATCTCAATTGCAAGAATATTTGCAAGCTAAAAACTTACCTTTACCTGATTATCAATTATTAGGTCAAAAAGGCAGTGATCATGAACCTATATTTTCAATGATGCTGCAAATAAATGATATTAAAATCACCGTAGAAGCTGCCTCAAAGAAGAAAGGTGAAAAACTCTTGGCAGAATTAATGTTAAAAAAGCTGAATAAATAATGCAAAAATGTGGTTTTGTTACTATTATAGGTGCTCCTAATGCTGGAAAATCAACTTTAACAAATTTATTAGTCGGCACAAAAATAACCATTGTTTCTCCTAAGGTGCAAACAACACGTTCTTCTATAAAGGCGGTATTAGTTGAAGAGAATACTCAATTAATATTTTGTGATACACCTGGTATTTTTAAGCCGAAGAGAAATTTAGAAAAAATGATTGTGAAAAATGCTCTAGATCACATAGGTGATGATATGGAGATTATTTACCTAATTGATGCTAAAAAGATTGCGAGTCATGATAATGAAATTATTTTGGAATATATAAGGAAATTAGGCCGAAAGATAATTTTAGTTATCAATAAAATTGATAAAATAATCAAAGATAAATTATTACCTATAATATCTAAATATAATGAGCTAGGGTTATTCAAAGAGATTTTTTTAATTTCTGCGGTAAAAAATTTAGGTGTTGATGATTTAAAAAAATATTTATTAGAAAATGCTAAAGAAGAAAATTTTTTCTTTCCAGAAGATCAATTAACTGATTCCCCTGTTAGGTTTATTGCTGAAGAAATAACCAGAGAGAAGTTATTTTTATTTTTGCAAGATGAATTGCCTTATAATTTATATGTAGAGACGGATAGTTACAAAGAAGATGTTCAGGGTAAGATTGTGATTCATCAGACAATATTAGTAGCTAAAGAAAGTCAAAAGAAAATGATTATAGGAGAGGGGGGAAAGATGCTTAAAAAGGTTGGCATGGCAGCTAGAAAGGAAATAGCAGAATTTTTGGGTGAAAAAAAATTGCAGTTATTCTTACATGTTAAAAAAAGCTATGATTTTGATGCTAAATTTAAAATATAATTATTTTTTTGGCAATTTAGCAAATATGAAATCTGTGATTTTTAAGGGCAATAAATTTATAAATTTTAATAAATAATAAATAATTTTGGGAAAAATAATATAGTAGTGATTTTTCTCTAAGCCATATTTTATTTTTTGAGCTGCAATATCCGCTTTAATCATTAAAGGCATAGGAAAATTATTGTTTTTGGTTAAGGGAGTATCTATATAACCTGGAAATATGATATTAACTTTTATATTATATTTTTTTAATTCAGCTCTTAATGAATCACCAAAATATTTAATTGTTATTTTTGAGCAGCTATAGGCTGGAGCGGAGGGTAGAGCGTGTAAAGCTGCCATTGAGCTTATAATGGCTATTTGCCCTGTTTTTCTTTTTTTAAAATTTTCGATTAAAGGATAAATTGAGTTTATAACACCATAAATATTTACATCAAAAATATCTTTTAACTGATTATAGCTTTCAGGGCCTCCATGTGATCCTGCTGATATTCCTGCATTTGCAATTATGAGATCAATTGGGTGTTTTTTTGTATGATTTGTAATGCTTGTGTTTAATTTTTTATAATTTCTTACATCAATAATTTCATATTGAGTTTTTGCGCCTAATTTTTGGCATTTATTATTAATTTTCAGTAATCTTTTTTTATTGCGGCCAATTAAAATTAAATTATGTTTTTCTTTGGCGTAGATTTCTGCAAGTTTTGCACCAAGGCCACTTGAGGCTCCTGTTATTATTATATTCATAATAATTAAATAGTGAGGTTTACAAAATTTATAACTGTGATTATGTTTAATGCAATTATTAGCTTGTAATTTATGTCTGAATATAAACCAGAGAAAGATGATTATCCAGGTACTTTAATTATTATATCTTCACCATCTGGTGCTGGTAAAACCTCAATTACAAAAAAGCTTTTAGCTGAATATGATAATTTAAGACTATCTGTTTCGGTAACTACTAGAACAAAACGTGAGGGTGAGATAGAAGGTGAAGATTATTTTTTTATTGATGATAAGAAATTTTCTAAATTAGTTGCTGATGGTGATTTGTTAGAACATGCTAAAGTATTTGATAATTTCTATGGTACACCTAGGAGTTTTGTAATTGATCAAATAAAAAATGGCAGGAATGTGATTTTTGATATTGATTGGCAAGGTGCAAGAGATATTGCTGCATATAAGGATTTTCATATTGTATCAATTTTTATTTTACCTCCTTCAATAGCTGTATTAAGAGAAAGGCTTGAAAAAAGGGCTTTAGATTCAATAGAAATTATTGAAAAAAGAATGTTACAAGCTAAATCAGAGATTAGCCATTATAAGGATTATAAATATGTTATTATCAATGATGATATGAATGATGCTGTAGCTAAAATTAAAAGAATAATTGATTATTATTCTTTAAGAAATGTTAGACCAAGAAATTATGATAAATTTGTTACAGATGAGCTAATTTAGTTGTCTAACTAATTAGAATTATCAAGTTTTTTATATGGAATTGGATTGCCATCTGCGTCTAAAACAACATCTCCTGATTCATATTGAGCAGCTATAAAAGTTCCAAAATCACCAATAACTTTTACAGGTTTTACAATTTTATCATTATATTTTTTTTGAATTGCTGCTTTACGAGCATTAGGGTTATTTTTTGAAACTGCCATAATATTAATAAAAATGAAGTGTTATCTTTAATCTTGTTTTTTATAATTGTCAATTAGTCTATAAAATAGTTTTATAAAGCTTTTTGAGGGCGATTATTTGAATTGTTAATAAAACCTTGCTGTGAATAAACTGTTTAAAGTTCCAATGAGAGCTAATGTTTTATTTGTACAAATAAAAGAGATAATCGCTAGCTGTAGGGAAAGCTCGTTAATAATTATGTTTTTATTAATGGCTAGATATTAGGTGTTACGACCTGCTGGAGAGGGTGATCTACTTGTTTGAGCTCTTGATGTATGAGTACCAACCATTTCTGGTTTTTTTGATGATGAAGCTATGGTCCTTAATATTTTAAGATCTTGAAATCTACTAGTAATTTTAAATGACCCTGCAAACATTCCAGAGGATTTATCTCTGTCTTGTTTTGGGACATCTAGTTTTACTAAATATATTTTGGGATGAACTCCTCTCAACTTTATAAAAACTTCTGAATGTCCAACTGTATCTCGATCTTTAAATAATGAGCTTAAATCTACTTCATCATCATTTGATGATATTTTTATTTTACCATTTTTGTAAGAATAACTAGAATATGCATCTTGTTGATATGCAGCAGAAATATATGTTAATCCATCAAGTTTATCTGAAATTAACTCAAGTATTTTTTCCCTGTCTTTTAATGATTCTTCTTCCTTTACATATTTTTTTAATGATTTCCACTTATCTAGTAGTGATATAGTTCTCTCATCAGGTAATGGCAAAATAATTACAGCATCTCGTTGATGTTTTCTTCCTAAAATATTTTCATCTGTTGCTTGATATGCATAAGTTTTAAGCAAAGGAGTTTGTGATGGATTTATAGAAAATGCAATAGCTGGATAAGCTTCTTTACTCTTTACAGAGTTCTCTACATATTCAAATCCTGCTCTCAAACTTTGTTCTTCTAGAGCTTTATCTGTTGGTGGAGCAGACATATTATAATATTGTTGAGGTATAGATCGAATAGCAACATGTGTGCAATTATCAATGTCAGCTTCTTCAATTGATGTTTTTAATTTAAGGTAGTCATCATCTAACCTTTCTTGTAAAGCCTCAAAATTACCTAATAATGATAATAATTTGGTATCAGGTGTATTTTTAGTTTTTATAATATCATTAACAATATCAGTTTTCGCTTTAGAAGTTAAGCTTTTTTTGGCTATAATTTCTTGTATTTTATTATAGTGCTCAGGTTTTTCTTGGGCGATATCAAGAGGTGTTTTACCCATAGCATTTGTTGCATTAATATCTGCTCCTGCCTCTAACAGCACCTCTATAATTCTATCATTAAAAATATATTTTGTTAATGCTATATGCAAGGCTGTTGCACCTATATCATTTTTCAGATTAACATTAGCTCCATTTTTTAATAATAATTTTGTTACTTCAATATTATCTAATCCAACTGCTAATATTAGGGGAGTGTTACCATTAAATTTTTTACAGGGTGAATTAATTTCACCTCCTTCATTTATTAATGATTTTATAGCCTCGGTATTATTATGTAAAACTGATGTTGCTAATGCATTATTTAATTCTTCTTGGGTCATTCTATATCTCTATATTCATCACATATAAATATTATTATATCAGAAAAATACTCCAAGAAAAGGGGGGTTGTTTATTTAATAGTTTCTTACCATAATCTCTTAATTTTAAAACGGGGAGATGGAGATTTATTGGCAGATTATTTGATAGATATAAATATTTAAAAATAATTTAGCCTATTTATATGGATTTTTCTTGTGATATTTGTTCTGACTTTACTTGTTCTGTAAATTTTCCGAATGGCTCATGATTATTTATTGTTTGCATTTTAGCTACATTGTTTTTTAATTCATCTGCAATTTTATTGAGAACTGGATTATCTGTGGCTAAGAATGCTTTATCAAGATGAATTTTTGCATCATCAGGTTTGTTTTGTTTTATAGATTCTACTGCGTTAGTTAGTTCTTCAATTGCTTGCTTTTTTGGTGATGCTTCTTCTTGTCCATTATTTGCTATTAACCCTTCTAGGTATGTTAATTTTTCTAATTGCTCTAATTTTTTTGCTAGCTGTTCATTTAATTTATCTTGTTTAGTTGGCCTTAGCTCCTCTAGGAGTTTGGTTGTGTCTTTTGTTAGTTTTTCTGTTAATAATTTTACTATATTTTTAAATGGGTCAAAATTTTTATTTTTTGCTGATATAACTATCTCAATTAATCCATCTATATTTTGTTCACTAACTTCTGCACCTTTATCTAATAATTGTTTGATAATTTCAGGATTTCCAAGTTTTAATGCTTTTATAAGTAAGTTTTCAAGTGATTTTGGTTCAGGATATTCTAGATTATTTAATAATGCTTTGATAATTTCTGGATTTTCTTTTTCAAAAGCTACTTTTAAAGCAGCATTAATTATTTGATCTTTTTTCTTAGGATCTATCTTACTAGTTATAATATCAATAGTTTCTTCGATAGTTTTTTCATCAGAGTTTTTTATTGCGTAAACAAGTATCTGCTTTATATCATCAATATTTGGATCATTTTCTAAAGCTTCATTTAATTCAGTGAAATCACGTTTATTGATGGCGTTTATTGCCTTTTCAACTTTGTCAGTTTTTTTGAATAAGATCTCGAACAAATTTGCCATCTGTAATTTTACTTTAATTAATAATTAATTATATCATATTTTTTTGTTTTTGAAAAGGATAAAGCTACTCTTGCAACTTTCTGCAATTCTGTTATATAGGCCTTTTTAGATTAAAAATGAGTAAATTAAATAAATTATATTTTGGGTCTGTAAACCCTCCTATATATCAATCATCAACTATTTTATTTGAAAATATCTCTGAATTAGAAGGTTCAGAAAGACAATATGGTA
>CBFHSE010000010.1:0-38703 GCA_965658435.1 Rickettsiales bacterium
TAATGCTGTAGTTGTAGATGATGATAAAGTTCTAAACCCTGATGGCTTAAGATTTCATGATGAGTTTGTGAGACATAAAATTTTAGATGTTGTAGGTGATTTATATCTAGTTGGCATGCCAATAATCGGCAAATATGAAGGTAAAAAATCTGGGCATGAATTAAATAATAAATTACTACATAAATTATTTTCTGATCCTGAAAACTACTCTATAGCTTAATTAATAGAGTTTTTCTTCCTTATATTCAAAATGATGATAATCTTTTAAACTATTCCACTCACCTCCCCATATAAAACCCTCAGATATAAATGCTTCATAAATTTTATCTCCTTTTCGAATGAGAGCAGAATGATTAATTGTTCTATCAAGATATTTCTTACCCTCTGGTGGTAAAATAACGTTATTTTTAATATAAGGATTTTCAATTGGGTTTATATCAATTGCAATGCCATAACTATGTTTAGAAAAAACATTATCTTTACCAGCAACAGCTCTGCAGTTAAAAGCTGAGCTATTATTATCCGCCATAGAAGCATCATCACTGCCATTATATTCATTAATTAATTTCATTGATTTGATAGGATAATTTTCAGCAAATAATTTTCTAAAAACATTGATTGTTTTTTGGGCAATTTTTTTATGAACTATTAAATTTCCTATTTGCTGTTCTCCGTTAAAATCAATATATGATAATGAAAGATAATTTAACTCCTTAGGTTTAACAGGACAATTATCTTTATAGCTAATATTTAGCATTTTTGCTTTTAGATCCTCGCTTATCTCTTGTTTTTGACTAAAAAACTCCGCTGAATATGCTGATAGGGAGATATTTATGAGAATAAAAAGAATAAATTTTTTTAGCATTTATTTAATTGTTAAAAATATTTATATTTATCTGAAAATATTTTTTCTGCTTTTTTTAAGGTTTCTAATCTACTCATAATGATTAAGCGATCATTTGCAATTATTTCTGTATCTCCTTTAGGAATGATAATTTGATTATCTTCTCTTACAATCATACAAATATAGAGACCCTCAGGTAAATTTAAGTCTTCGATAGTTTTACCAACTGAATATGATGATTCAAATGCATCTGTTTCTATTATTTCTGCTTGAGATTCACAAATTGAATGTGCATTTCTTACTTTAAAATTCTTAATATATTGCAAAATTGAGGATACAGTTATCTCTCTTGGGTTAACAATAACATCAATTCCTAATGATGAAAAAAGTGGAGCAAATGAGATGCTATTTACAAGTGATATTGCTTTTTTACAGCCAAATTTTTTGGCAAGAAGAGCTGAAAGAATATTTACCTCATCATCATTTGAAACTGCAATTATGGTATCACTTGATGAAATGTTTACTTCATGCAAAATTTCTCGATCCAGAGCATCACCATTAATTATAGTAGTATATTGCAATTTTCCAGCAATCATATTTGCTCTATTAGTATTTGATTCAATTAGCTTAACATTGTGGTGATGTTCTTCTTGTTCAATTTTATGAGCTAAATATAAGCCTACCCTTCCTCCACCGACTATTCTTATTTTGCTTGCTTCTTTATCTTGGTGGCCAAAAATACCCATTAATTCTTTAATATCTTCAACACTAGAAATTACATATACTTCATCTTTTGAACATATATTTAGATCGCTTTCATTACTTATAAATTCTTGTTCACGATTATAACCTACAATACTAGCTTTCAAATGAGCTATTCTATCATTAGCTTGTTTTATAGTTAAATTATTTATGATGCTATCCTCAGATAATTTAACAGATATTAATTTTACTTTATTATCTGCAAAAGCTATTGTTTCAATAGCTCCTGGAACATGAAGCTTTTCAAAAATTGCCTTTGCTACTTCAACTTCAGGAGAGATAATCACATCAATTGGCATATCTTCGGGAGAAAACATTCTTTCCATGCCTTGAGTGAAATAATTTTGACTTCTAATTCTGGCTATTTTTCTTGGTATTCCAAATAATGAGTGAGCTACTTGACACGCAACCATATTAATTTCATCTGATTGCGTAACTGCTATTATCATGTCAGCATTTTCAGCACCTGCTTCTTCTAATACATTAGGGTGAGAAGCATAACCATTAATAATTCCTACATCTAAAGAATCTTTAATTTTATTAATTAACTTTTCTGATTGATCAATGACTGTTACGTCATTATCTTCTAATATTAATTGTTTAGCTATACTTGTTCCAACTTGCCCTGCCCCGCAAATAATAACTTTCATATATAATGTTTTAATTTATTGAATTATTTGTTAATCTTACAAACCGATAAAATCAAGATAATAAAATAACTTAAAAAATTATGAAATTTATAGATGAAGCTAAGATCTGGATAAGAAGTGGTGATGGAGGAAATGGCTGCCTAAGCTTTAGAAGAGAGGCTCAT
The DNA here is from genome assembly GCA_965658435.1 of Rickettsiales bacterium. Lineage (GTDB taxonomy): Bacteria > Pseudomonadota > Alphaproteobacteria > Rickettsiales > JABIRX01 > JADHLN01. The sequence continues at coordinate 2,421 of CBFHSE010000010.1, forward strand.
ACCCCTATGGGAGGTCCAGACGGTGGCAATGGTGGTCGTGGCGGCCATATTATTTTCAAAGCAGTTAGAAATATCAATACTTTAATTGATTTTAGATTTAAAAAACATTTTAGAGCTAAAAATGGTGAAGCTGGAAAGGGTAAAAATAGATTTGGTAAAAATGCTGAAGATATTATTTTAAATGTTCCTGTTGGCACCTCCATTTATACTGAATCTGGTAATTTGATAATAGATTTGGTTAATGAAGGACAACAAGAAATTTTGCTAAGAGGCGGAGATGGTGGTCTAGGTAACGTAAATTTTAAATCTTCAAGAAATCAAGCTCCAAGAACCCATACCTCTGGCAAGGAGGGAGAAGAAATGCAAATATCATTACAACTAAAAATTATTTCTGATATTGGCATAATTGGCTTCCCAAATGCAGGTAAATCGACACTACTTACTAATTTATCAAGAGCTCACCCTAAAATTGCAGATTATCCTTTTACAACTTTAAGACCTGAACTTGGAGTTGTTTATGTTAATCAAAATGAATTTGTAATGGCAGATATTCCTGGTCTAATTGAGGGTGCAAGTGAAGGTGTAGGACTTGGTCATAAATTTTTAAGGCATATTGAAAGATGTAGAGCTGTACTTCATCTTATTGATGTAAATTCAAATGATCTTTATAAGGATTATTTGGTGATTCGTAATGAACTAAAAAATTATAATATCTCTTTAGAAACTAAAGCTGAAATTATTGCTCTTAGTAAATGTGATTTAATGCTTGAATCTGAATATAAAGCTAAAAAATCTCAATTAGAAAAGAAATTAAAAAAATCTATTTTTACGATATCTTCTGCAGCTAAATTGAACCTTGAGGAATTGAAATCTTCTTTATTTGAGGTTATTAACAATAAAGAAGATGCATAATAATCTCTCGATTTATATTCATTATCCTTTTTGCAAAGCTAAATGCCCCTATTGTGATTTTAACTCTCATATTATGGAAGTAAATAATGATGTTGATTGGCAAAAAGCTTATATTTCAGAATTAGAATATTTTTTTGAATTTACTAAAAACTCTGAAATTTCTACTATTTTTTTTGGCGGAGGAACTCCTTCTTTAATGCCAATTTCATTAATTGAAGCAATTTTAAATAAAATTCACTCATTATACAAAGTTGCGTCTGATGTTGAAATAAGCCTAGAAGCAAATCCCACTTCAAGTGAGGCACTTAAATTTCAAAATTTTAAGAAATTAGGTATAAATAGATTATCAATTGGAGTACAATCTTTAATTGATCAAGATTTGCAATTTTTAGGTCGAGCACATTCAGCTTCAGAAGCTTTAGAAACAATTGAAATGGCCAAAAAATATTTTAATAATTTTTCTTTTGATTTAATATATGCAAGACCAAAACAAACTCTTAAATCCTGGGAAAAAGAATTAAAGAAAGCCCTTAAATTAGATCCCCCTCACCTATCACTTTACCAATTAACAATTGAAAAAGGTACAGAGTTTTTTAATTTATATCGTGATAAAAAATTTCAATTAGCAGATCAAGAAAAATTAGCAGATTTTTATGAATTAACTGATTCTATTTGCGCAAATGCTAATTTAATTAAATATGAAACTTCAAATTATGCTAAAAGTAAGTTTCAGGCAAAACATAATTTAAATTATTGGCAATATGGTGATTATATAGGAATTGGTGCAGGTGCTCATACAAGAATTACTCAATTTGATAGTGAAAAACATTATTTTATGACTTTTCATAGCCCCATTAAATGGCTAAATAAAACTTTAAAAACTGGCAATGGTATTCAGCAAAAAAAAATATTAACTAAGGAAGAAATAATTGAAGAGATATTAATGAATGGCCTTAGAATTAACAAAGCTATAAGTAAAAAAATCTTTTATAAATATATAGGTAAGAGCCATATTGAATTATTTAACTCTAAGCTTGATGATTTAAGTGATGAGGGCTTAATTTTTTATGATAAAGATAAAATAATAACGACTGATAAAGGTGCCAAAGTTATTAATTCAATTATAACTTATTTAACTAGTTAGTTAAATCATTTAAAATATCTATTTATAGCTTTTACCATGTCACGCATTAGGCTATTGCGATAATGCATTGTTCTTAATTTTTTTGTGTCATTTTTATTTGTGAGATAACCAAGTTCAACCAAAATAGAAGCCATATTTGAGTTTTTTAAAACTACAAATCCTGCTGAATGCATGCTGTTTTTTCTTACCAGATATTTTCCTCTTAATTGTTTTAATAATAGCTTTGCAAATGAAATAGATTTATTTTTTGCTTCCCTGAAAGATAAATCAATTAAAATATCAGATGTTTGGCTGTCAAAATTTGTTAAATCTATTCCTGCTACAATATCAATTTTATTTTCTTTTTTGGCTAATTCAGCAGCCTCTTTATCCGAAGCAACTTCTGATAAAGTATAAATTGATAATCCTCTTGCCTTTCTATTTCTTGCTGCATCTGCATGAAGAGAAATGAACATATCTGCATTATGCTTTCTAGCAATTTCAATTCTTCTTCTTAAAGGTAAAAAATTATCATTTTTTCTTGTTAGAACAACATTATATTTTTGTTCTTTTTCAAGATATTTTTTTAATGTTTTAGCATATTTCAAAACAATATCTTTTTCATAAACTCTTCCATAACCTATTGCTCCTGAGTCTTTTCCTCCATGCCCTGCATCTATTACAATAACTGGAGGCTTTGCTTTTCTTTTTAGCTTTGTAGTTTTAGTTGGTGCTTTAATTTCTTCTGTTTTTTTTTCTTGAAAAGATTCTTTTATATCTCTTTCTTCTGCAACGGAATCAACTAAATCTTGCTCTATGTCTATGATCTCTGTTTGTGGTAAATTGATGGTTTTTAACTCCCCTATTGGTTTTTTTATAGGCTGAATATCAATAATTTGATTTTGGTAGATATTATCAAGCAAACCTCCAAAATCTTCATATGAATAGAGAGTTTTAGGAATGGAAAATAATGATATGGCCAAAATTATTGGTTTAAATTTTTTTATATTGAAAATATATCTGATAGTAATATGCTTTTTGATAATTATTCTCAAAATCACTTAAATGAAAAAATTTTATTTATTAATATTTTTAGCTATTATTTCAGCTATATCTTATTTTTCATATAGCCTTAATAATGAGAGTTCGAAAACCATAAATATTTATTCTGCTAGAAAAGAACAATTTATCAATGAATTATTACAAAACTTTTCAAAAGAAACTGGAATTAAATATAATTTATTGATTGATTCAGCACCAAAATTATTTGCAAAGCTTAAAAGTGAAGGTGAAAAATCTCCTGCTGATGTTCTAATTACATCTGATGTTATCTCAGTTTTAAAAGCTAAAAACAATAACTTAATCCAGCCTTTAAAAATTAACAATCATAATCTTATCAACGAAAATCTATATGATAAATCTTATTTATGGTATGGATTATCTCTAAGAAAAAGATTAATTTTCTATAACAAAGAAAAGATCAACTCTTCATTATTAAAAAATTATGAAGATTTAGCTTCAGCTCAGATTGGTAAAACATTGTTAATTAGATCATCTAATAATTATTATAATCAAGCTCTTATTTCTCAGCTATTATATAGAAATGGCTCTGAAAGAACTAAAATTATCCTTAAAAAGATAGTGGCTAATTTTGCACGAGATCCATCAGGTGGCGATAGTGATCAATTAAAAGCATTAATTAGGGGGGAAGGAAATATTGCTGTTGCTAATTATTATTATTTTGCCAGATTACAAAATTCTACTGAAGCTATTTACAAAGATAATATTCATAAAATAGCTACATTATATCCAAATCAAGGTTTTTCAGGTGTTAACATTAATTTAAGTACAATATCAATGCTTAAAACTAGTAATAAGAATTTAGCTGTGCAAAAATTAATAGAATATTTACTTAGTGAAAAAGCACAGCAATTTTTTACAAATAAAAATTATGAAGAATCAGTTTTAAAATCATATAATGAACTTCATTATCTTAAAGATTATGAATCATTAAAAAATTACGATAATTTTCCTGATCTTGATGAGTTAATTGAAGAATCAGGCTGGAAATAAAAGTTAGTTATATGAAAATTAGAATTTCTTTAGTTTTAAGTTTATTAATTGCCTTAATTTTCATAGCTCCATTCATTTTTTTGCTATCAGAAGCTATATTAGCTTTGCAAGATAAAAATAATATATTTTTTGCTAATATTATATTTGTTAATCTAAAAAATAGCTTATATTTGTCTTTTTTGACTTGTATTATAGCAAATATAATAGCAGTTCCTACTGCATGGATAATGAGCTATTATAAATTTCCTTATCAAAAATTATTTAATCTTTTCTTATTATTACCAATTGCGATTCCAGCCTATATTTTAGGAATTATTTATGCAGAAATAGCTGAAATAAAATTTTTATATTCGATTAGAAACATATATGGAGCAGCAATTATTCTGGCTCTTGCCTTATATCCTTACATATATTTATTTTGTAAAAATTATTTTAAACATTTCGCTCCACAAATCTTTCAAGCTAAAATTTATGGTATTTCTAATTTGAAAATTTTTTTTAAAATTGCTCTGAGATTTGTAATTCCAGCACTTATAACCGCCAATATTTTGGTAATTATGGAAGTAATGGGAGATTTCGGTTTATCTAGTTATTATGGAATTAACAGTCTTACAACTGAAATATATAAGGATTGGTTCATTACTAATAATTATAATAATGCAAGTTTACAATCAGCTATTCTTTTGATTGTAGTTATATGCTTTTTTTTAATAGAAATTTTTTTAAAGGGGAAAAAAAACTATAGTGATATAAAAAATATTAATCTGCCAGTTTTTAATAAGATGAGGAAAACATCTTTAATGTTAACCTATTTATTATTAGGCTGCATTTTTTCCGTTGCTTTTCTAATACCAGTTATACAGATAATTTTATGGTGTCTAGATAAACCTTATTTATTAGTTGATGAAAAATTTACCAAAGTTTTTTTTAATAGTTTTTTTCTATCCCTTCTTGGCTCAATAATAATTATATTTCTGGTTTTCTTCATTTTTATTACTACAAAATTATATAATTCCAAATTAATGAAATTTGTTAATTTTATAACCGCAACAGGCTATGCAATTCCTGGCTCAGTAATTGCTGTAGCTATATTATTTGTTTTAAATAATTTTATGCATTTTATAGATTCTTCATATAGTATATTTACTAGCTTATCTGTAATTGGATTATTATATGCTTACCAAATCAGATTTTCTGCCTTAGCATATAATAATTTTAACATTGCCTGGAATAGAATTGATCATGATTTATTGAATATGGCAAAAATTTATAAAAAAAATGATTTTATTCTTATATATAATTATTTTGTGCGTTTAATGACTAGCTCAGTCGGAGTGTCATTCATTTTGATTTTTATAGAGATTATAAAAGAACTTCCAGCTACATTAATCTTAAGACCTTTTAATTTTGATAGTTTAGCTACAAGAACATATATGCTTGCATCTGATGAAATGGTTATTGAATCTGCAATATCAGCTTTGGCAATAATTTTATTTAATGTAATTGCCTTATTTATTTTTTCTAAATATTTTGAAAAGAACAATGTCTATAATTGAAGTTAAAAATCTATCTTATAAATATGCTAATAAATTAATTATTGATAAGGTTAATTTTAGTGCAAAATCATCAGAGATAACCGCTATATTAGGACCATCTGGTTCCGGTAAATCTACTTTTATAAAATTATTAGCTGGATTAATTTCTGCAAACAGTGGAAAAATCTTATTGGATAATAAATTATTAAATAAAATAGAACCGCATCATAGAGAAATTTCTTATGTATCTCAAACTCCATCTTTATTTCCTTTCCTTAATATTTATGAAAATATTAATCTTGCTATAAAGAAAAAAAATAATAATGAAACAAAATTACTAGTAAAAAAACTCTTAGCCAAATTTAATATGGCTGATAAAATATCGCTATATCCTCATAATCTTTCAGTTGGGGAACAACAGAGGGTTTCAATAATCAGAGCTATGGCATCTAATGCTAAAGTTATGCTTTTTGATGAACCTTATGCAAATATTGATAGTATTAATAAAGATAATTTAATATCTGAATCATTAAACCTCTTAAAAAACTCCAATTTAATTAAAATTATGATTACTCATAATATTGAAGAAGCATTATTATTTGCAGATAAAATATATGTCCTTTATGAAGGGAAAATCTTGCAATCTGGAACAGCTTTTAATTTATATAATCAGCCAAAAAACCAATTTGTCGCAAGATCTTTTGGTTTAATTAATAAGTTATCTGACGATAAAAAAGAATATTTTATAAGAGCTACAGATTTTAAAATTAGTAAAAAGGAAATAAAAGGATCATTTAAAGCAAAAACAATTGATAAAAAATTTTATTTTGGCAGATTTTTATATCATGTGCAAAGATTAGATTTACAAACTCTAAGAATAATTTCAGACATTGATCTGAAGGCATCAGAAATTATTTATGTTACTATTTTAAATAAATTAAAAATTTGATATTAGTTTTTTAATTTCAGCTAAAAACTCTTTAATATTTTCTTGTTCTTTTTTTGGTGAAAAAATTTTCTTTCTATTATTATCATTTAAAATTTTTTGTGGAGCTATCTCATATATCTTAATATTATCATCAACATCTTTAGCGATCATTTTGCTTAATTGTGAAAGTGAGTTTTTACTAAGATTATAAGCAAAAAATTTACTAGCTAATTTATTTACCATTGCATCAGTAATATTTATAATGCGAGCATTATTATTTATTTTGATAAATTCTTTAGATAAAATAAATGGCGCTCTTACATGCAAAGCGTAATTATTATCCAAATCTGCAATTGATGTGTTTAAAAAATCCTGCTCTTTAAATTCCGAAGCATTATTGATGAGTAAATCAATTTTTTGAAAATCTTTATTAACTTTTTTGATTAAATTACTAGCTGTTTTTGTTTCTCTTAAATCTGCCTTATAGGCTTTAATTTTATTGTGACCATTCAGTTTGTCTATTAATTTTTCTGCATGAGATCTAGATTGATAATAGGTAAAAGCAATATCCCATTTTTCTTTAGCAAAATATTTTATTATTTCAGCTCCAATTCTTTTTGCACCTCCTGTTATAAGTAATACTGGCATTTATAAAAATTTTTAATATTTATATTATTATGGTTAAAAATATATTAGTACCACCAGAAATTAGCAATAAATATAAAGATCATAAGGTTTTTATTGATAATAATTATTTCGATAATCTTGAGGCTATATTATCAAAATATAATAATTACCTAATAATTACCGATAAAATTATTTATCAAAAATTAAATAATTATCTTAGTTTTGCTTTTAATAATATCCATATTTTTGCAGAAAATATCAAAGCAGAAACCATTCATGTAGAAAAAATCACAGATATTGGAAAAAATTATGATATTTTCATAGCGATTGGTAGCGGTACTATCAATGATATAGTTAAATATGCTAGCTATAAGTTAAATAAAAATTATATTTTATTTGCAACAGCTCCATCAATGAATGGATATCTATCAGATTCTGCCTCATTAATATCAAATAATTACAAGAAATCTTACAAAGCAAAATTAGCCTTACATGCATATTTTGATTTAAATATAATAGCTAAATCTCCAAAAAGATTAATACAAGCAGGAATTGGTGACTCTCTTTGTTCACATATTTGTAGAGCCGATATGATTTTGGCTAATTTTCTTTTAGCTGAAAATTATAATGAACATCTATTTGAGATGAGTTATGAAATTGAAGATAACTTATTCCCGCATATTGAAAAAATATTTAAAAATGACCAAGAAAAAATATATCTTTTGTTAAACCTCTTAATTAATTCAGGATATGCGATGAGTATTTATGGAAAATCAAGCCCTGCCAGCCAGTCAGAACATATGATTGCCCATTTATATGAGGCATTAACAGAGAAAAAAATAGATTTTTATCATGGTGAGGTTATTGCAGTAACCAGCTATTACTCTAATGCATTATGGGATAATTTTCTTATGAAGGATATAGTACCAAAATTACGTGAAAGATCTGACAATAATGATTCTGTTAAATTTGATATTATTGATAAAAAATTAGATATAAACTCTGTTAATAATATTTTATCCAAAAATTTTCAAAAGATTAAGAACCAAGTTAGAAAAAGATATAAAACTATAGAAGAATTAAAAAATATTTTATGCAAAAGTGATTTAGCTTATTTACCCCATGATTTAGGCTTGGATCCAGATATATTTTATTATACTGCAAAAAATGCCTATTTAACGCGAGATAGATTTACCATTCTTGATTTAAATTAATATTTTCTTTCTTCTGCTTGCAATTTTTTAGCTAGCTCCCCTGTTATTTTTCGAACCTTTTTATAAGATATTTCTAACTTCTTGTTACATCTTGTATGTTTTAGATAAATTTTATCATTTCTATCTGGATAATCTTTACGATAATGTGCACCTCTTGATTCTTTTCTGGCAAGAGCTGATTCAATTAAAATAGGAGCAATTATATTTAAATTTTTTAGTTCATATAAAGAGATTACTAGCTGAGGATCGTTCAAATTTTCTATAGCTAAATCATTAATTTTTTTACTTATTCTTATATGTTCTTTTTTTAACTTTTCTAATGATTTTTGATCTCTGGTTACTCCTAAATATTTATCAAAAATCAAACCTAAAGCTAGCTTCTGATTTTGAATGTCAGAATAAGTATTTTTACCATATTTTATGGTATAATTGGTTTTTCTAATACCACTTTGTGGTTTATTTGGTAATTTATTTAAATTATTAGCTAATATTTCAGCAAAGACAAATAATTCTAATAATGAATTGCAACCTAATCTATTTGCCCCATGAACAGAGGATGAGGACACTTCACCAACAGCATATAAGCCTTTAATCTCTGTTTCAGCATTTTTATTAGTTGGAATGCCACCCATTACGTAATGAGCGGATGGTTTGACTGGAATAGGCTCCTTAGTTGGATCAATTTTGGCAAATTTCATACATGTATTATAAAGATTCGGCAAATATTTAGTAATTTTATCTTTCTTTAGGTGCATAATATTTAGGTGCACATAATCTTTATGCTTATCACAGCCATTTCCAACTAGAATTTCATTAGAAATAGCTTTTGCTACAATATCTCTTGATGCTAGATCTTTATAGATAGGTGCATAATGCTCCATAAATCTTTCGCCCTTTCTATTTGTAAGATAACCACCTTCACCTCTGGCAATTTCTGATATTAAAAGACCATTATTTGCAAGTGTTGTTGGATGAAATTGGACAAACTCCATATCTTGTAATTCTAAGCCTAATTTAATTGCAAGAGCCAAACCATCTCCTGTACATGAATTTGCAGCAGTATTACTTGCATATAAACCTGCACATCCACCTGTTGCAATAACTATATTATTACTATTAAATTGAATTATTTTTTGTTGCTTAATATCCAGAGCTATTACTCCAGTTACTTGATCATGCTGCTGTAAAATTTCTAATACAAAATATTCAGAGAAAATATCGATATTTTTTTCTAAAGTTTTTTTATAAAGGATTTTCATTATATTCTCTCCGGTTCTATCAGCTACTCCACATGCTCTATATGCTGTTTCTTTACCAAAATTTGTGGTTTGACCTCCATATGGTCTTTGATATATTTTTCCTGATTTATCCTTACTAAAAGCAACTCCTAATTTACTTAAATTTTTAATAGCTTTATTAGCATTTTTACATAATATTTTAACTGAATCTTGATCTGCAAGATAATCACTTGCTTTAATAGTATCATAGATAAACCAATCAGTTTTATCTTTAATCACATTACCAAGAGGTGCATTTATTCCTCCTTGAGCAGCATATGTATGACTATTTAAAGGATGAAGTTTTGAAATTATTGCTAGTTTCTTTTTTTTATTATCTATATTGAATGCAGTATATAATCCAGCACCTCCTGCACCTAAAATTAGAATATCATAACTTTTTTGCTCAATTTTCATAGATTACTTTGATTTTTAACTTTAAATATTTTAAAAAACTTAAATATTATATAAAAATTTAAATTAATCAAAATAATGATAAACCACAAACCAGATGTTATTTATGGTACTACAATATTATCTGTAAGGAAAAACGGCAAAGTTGCAATAGCAGGTGATGGACAAGTATCTCTTGGACCTACTATTATGAAAGGTACTGCAAAAAAAATTAGAAAATTAGCAGATGGCTCAATTATTGGTGGCTTTGCTGGTGCAACTGCTGATGCATTTACATTATTTGAGAGATTAGAGCAAAAACTAGATAAGCATCCTAAACAATTAACTAGAGCATGCGTTGAACTTGCCAAGGATTGGAGAATGGATAAATATCTTAGACGTTTAGAGGCAATGATGATTGTCATTGATAAGGATGTATCCTTATTACTTTCAGGAACAGGAGATGTTATTGAACCGGAAGATGGTATAATAGCAATAGGATCTGGAGGTAATTATGCCTTATCCGCTGCAAGGGCGTTAAACCAAACAAATATGAGCGCAAAAGAAATAACCAGAAAATCATTGGAAATTGCTGCATCTATTTGTGTTTATACTAATGATAATATTATTTTAGAGACTTTATGATTAACTCACTTACCCCTGCCCAAATTGTTTCTGAACTTGATAGATTTATTATCGGTCAAGAAGAAGCCAAAAAAGCCATTGCTAACGCCGTAAGATATAGAGCAAGAAGAGAAGCTTTAAAGGATGAAGAATTAAAAGCTGAAATAATGCCCAAAAATATATTAATGGTTGGACCAACAGGAGTTGGTAAAACTGAAATATCTAGAAGATTAGCATCACTTGCAAACTCACCCTTTGTAAAAGTTGAAGCAACTAAATTTACAGAAGTTGGCTATGTTGGAAGAGATGTAGAGTCAATTATTAGGGATTTAGTAGAGATTGCTATAAAAATAGAAAAAGAGAACCATCACGAAAATGTTAAAGAAGCCGCAAGAGAAAATGCAATTAACAAAGTATTAGATATTATTGTTGGTGCTTCAGCTAGCTTAGAAACTAGAAAAAAATTTAAAAAGAAAATTTTATCTGGTGAAATGGATAATAAAGAAATTGAAGTCCAAATTAATGAATCAAGACCTCAAAATACTCCTATTGATATATCTGGTAATGGAGCTTCAATGGGAGTTATAAATCTTAGCGATATGATTGGAAAAGCCATGAATGGTAGCGGTAAGAAAAAACAGGTTAAATTAAAGATCTCTGAAGCTATTGAGTCACTTACCCAAGATGCAAGTGAAGAAATGTCTGATGAGGATTTATTAATAAGAAACGCCTTAAAAGCAACAGAAAATAATGCTATAGTTTTTATAGATGAAATAGATAAAATAATAGTTAGGCAATCAAGTGGAAAAGAAGTTAGCCGTGAAGGTGTTCAAAGAGATCTTCTTCCACTTTTAGAGGGAACTTCAGTTCAAACTAAATATGGGTCAATAAAAACAGATCATATATTATTTATTTGTTCAGGTGCATTTCACCTAGCTAAACCATCAGATTTACTACCTGAATTACAAGGAAGACTTCCAATTAGAGTTGAGCTTGATCCATTAACAGAAGAAGACTTACTTAGAATTTTAAAGGAACCTTTTGCAAGCCTTCCTTTGCAATATAAAGAATTATTAAATACTGAAGGTGTAGAACTAGAATTTACAAGCGGTGGCCTCAAAAAAATTGCTTCTCTTTCGGCTGAAATAAATAAAAAAATTGAAAATATTGGAGCAAGAAGGCTGCATACTATAATTGAGAAAATACTCGCTGATGTTAGCTTTAATGCTGATAAGCTTCATAAGAAAAAAATTAAAATTGATGAAAAATTTATTATTGATAATCTAAAAGATATATCTCTAACCTCAGATCAGGATTTATCTAAATTCATTTTATAAAATATTCTTTCTAAAATTTTATCAGCTACTTGAATTTTGCTACCAGAAATTTCATATTGATCTAAATTTGATATTAAAATAACTGAATTATTATCCTTACCAAATACTTTACCGTTACTTACATCATTTAATACTATATAATCACAATTTTTTTCTTTTAATTTTTTGCAAGCATTCTTCATAATATCCTTAGTTTCAGCTGCAAAACCAACTAGAATTTTTGGACGGTATTTTGAAAAACCTATGTGCTTTAATATATCTTTATTTTTTATTAATTTCACAATTAATTCATCTTTATCTGATTTTTTAATTTTTTCAATTTGTGGCTCAGCTACTCGGTAATCTGAGATTGCTGCAGCACAAAATAAAATATCATATTTTTTATTTTTTAACTCCCTATTTATAATATCATAAATATCATTAGCCGACTCTCCTTCAATTGTATTGAGATTACTGGGTATATGGCAATTTGTATTAGCTTTTAACAAAGTGACTTTTGCTCCATATTCGCTACATTTTTTAGCAATAGCAACAGCTTGCTTACCGGATGAAAAATTGCTTATAAACCTTACTGGATCAATCTTTTCTATTGTACCACCTGCAGTAATTAATATATTTTTATCTTTTAATAATTTTTGATATGTTATATTATTTAATATAATCTGTAAAACATCTTCTGGTTCAGCTAATCTTCCATAGCCAGTTTCTCCACATGCTAAATTACCTTTATTTGGATATATAGTTTCATATGATAGTGATTCTAATTTTTTTATATTATCTTTGGTTAATTGATTTTCCCACATATAGCTATTCATCGCTGGCGTAATAAATATTTTTTTATTAGCAGCAAGAATAGAAGCAGATGCTAAATCATTAGCATTACCATTAGCAATTTTTGCAATAAAATTTGCAGTTGCTGGATAAATAATAACTAAGTTATTTTTCCGAGATAAGGCAATATGACCAAATTTTTTTTCCAGGTCTTTATTAAAAATATCACTATAAATATTTTTAATATTTAAGTTTTTGAAATCCTGTTTTTTTACAAATTTTAATGCTGATTTAGTTAATATTACATCAACAGATATTTGTTTTTTTATTAATAATTTGCAAAGATCTAGAGACTTTGTAGAAGCAACTGACCCTGTAATAATTAATAAAATTGATGGCATTTAATTTCTATGCAGAAATCTTATGTAATGCTTTTGAGCATTTAAAAGATGGTATAGATTTACCTGGAACTAATTCTAATTGCTGTTTGTGAGGATTAAAAATTTTACGCTCATCTAATTTTTTTAACTTAAATACTCCAAAATTTCTTAATTCAATTCTATTTTCATCTTTTAGCTTCAATGCTATTATTTGGAAAAATTTATCAACAATAGATTCAATATATGAAGAATCTAATGAGGGATATTTTTTAAGTAAATATTCTAATATTTTTTTCTTTTCCATAATTAATACCTATAAAATTGAGTAAAGTTTAAAACCTTCATTTAATAAATTAACTTTATTAATAGATTGAAAGAATTTTCTAAGGTTTTCATTGGGTTTTTGTAATTTAATATTAAGTATTTTTTCTGTAGTAATATTTTTGGATTTTAACCAATTCATTGCTTCTTCCTGATCTCCTATGGCATCAATTAAATTAATTTCTTTTGCTTTTTTACCAATAAATATTTTCCCAAGACTGATTTCTTTTATATCATCTTTATTAATATTTATTCTTTCTAATTTAACTAAATCTAAAAATATGTCTTTTGATTCTTTAACAATATTTTTTAGATAATTACTATCTTCTATCTTAAATTTTTCAGCTGGATGAGGCGTTGCTTTAAATGTACTTGATTTTATTATTATTGGCTTTATTCCAACTTTATTTGCTAGTTCAGTAGCTTCAAAAGATTGTAACAATACACCTATAGACCCTGTTAAACTACCATTACTAGCTATTATGTGATTTGATCCTATTGCTGCTAAATATGCTGCACTAGTTGCTTGATCTCCAATTATTGTTACAACAGGCTTAGTAGATGAGATATTTTTTATTGCTTTATATAATCTTTCTCCACCAACAAATGTTCCTCCTGGACTATTAATTTTTACAATTAGTGCTTTTATATTTTTATTATTTTTTATCTGGTTTAATTTATTTATACGAAAATCATCATCATTAATGATACCGTTTATTTTAACTTTGGCGATAAATGGCTTATTTTTTGATATAAATTTCTTACTACTTACGTTAGTTATAATAATCAATACAAAAAAAACTATAGCAAATATCCGCCATTTAGAAAGTTTTTTTAAAAGATTTTTTCTTTCAATAAGAAAATTTATATCTTGTTTCACAGTAATGATAAATGTTTGTGCTATTCTTTTTTAGCATCAGTAACAGTTTCGTCAAGTGCATTTCCAAGAATGTCTCCAAGACTTGCTCCACTTGTTACAGATCCATATTCTTTAATAACATCTTTTTCTTCTTGTATTTCAAGAGCTTTGATAGATAGATTAACTTTTCTTGTTTCTTTATCAAACTTTATAACTTTTGCATCAATTTTTTCACCAACAGCAAATCTATCTGTTCTTTGATCATTTTTATCTTTCGCTAAATCATTTCTCTTAATAAAGACATCTACTCCATCTACTATTTTTACTAATAAACCGTCATTTCTAATTTCAGAAATTTCACATGTAACTTTTTTATCTTTATCAAATCCTTCAATTTTAGCAAAAGGATCTTCTTGTAACTGCTTAATTCCTAGACTTAATCTTTCTTTTTCAATATCTATTTGTAATATTTGAGCTTCAATTTCTTGTCCTTCCTTGTATTTTGCAGATTCTTTTTTAACATCTCCTGACCATATTAAATCTGAAAAATGAACTAAACCATCTATATTACTATTCATTGAAACATAAAAACCATAATCAGTAAAACTAACTATTTTTCCTTTTACGACATCACCGGCTTTGTTTGATGAAGCAAATTCATCCCATGGATTTGGATTACATCTTTTCATACTAAGTGATATACGATGTTTATCTCTATCAATTTCTAAAATAACTACTTCAACTTCTTGTCCTTGGGTAATTTCTTTTACTGGATTTTGATTACCTTTAGCCCAGCTCATTTCAGAAAAATGAACTAATCCTTCTATACCTTTTTGTAACTCAACAAAAATACCATAATCTGTAATGTTGGTTATTTTACCTTTTAATTTTTTACCTTCATCAAGGCTTTTTGAGATATCAGCCCATGGATCATTTTCAAGCTGTTTTAAACCAAGTGACACTTGTTTTTTCTCAGCATCATATTTAATAACTTTTACTTTTATTTTTTGACCAAGAGATAATACTTCGGATGGATGAGTTATTCTTGACCATGATATATCAGCAATATGTATTAATCCATCTATTGTTCCAAGATCAATAAATGCTCCATAATTAGTAATATTCTTGACTACTCCTTCAAGTTCTTGACCTTCAGAAATTCCAGATAAAATTTTATCTACTTCATGTTTATGACCTTCTTCTAAAATTGCTCTTCTGGATACAACTACGTTACCACGTAACTCATCCATTTTAAGAATTTTGAATCTTTCATTATGACCTGCTAATATAGACATGTCTTTTATTGGTCTTACATCAATTTGGCTTCCAGGTAAAAATGCAGTTAGATTACCCACCTGAACTGTAAAACCTCCTTTAACTCTACCATTAATTTCACCCTCAATTTCTTCTCCAGCTTCAAATTTCTTTTTAATTTCCTCCCAGCTTTGTTCTTGTAGAACTCTCTTTCTACTTAATTTTAATCTACCATCATGTCCTTCATATGATTCAAGGAATACAGATATTTTATCTCCAACATTTAAGATTTTTGCTTCTTCATCAGATTCCAGCTCTTTAATATCAATAAATCCTTCTGATTTTAGGCCAACATCTATAATTAAGTGTGTAGATGTTTTTTCTTGAATAAGACCTTCTACTATTTGATTTTCTGTTGTTTGCTTTTTAAATGACTCTCTAAGAAGAGTATCAAAATCATTATCAGGATTTTTTTTTATTTCAGATGATGCATTAACCATATTGTTCCTTTAGTTAATTATGTTTAGTATAAAGTTAGTGAATAGACCTTACATCATAGGGTTTTTTTATGAATAGTCAATTATCTCTGTCATTTTTTTTATAATAACTTCGATGTTATCTCTACTATTGTCAATAATATGAGCCCCTTTTGGAATAATAAGAGGTGAATTTTTTCGCTCCATATCTCTTTTATCCCTTTCTGCTAAACTTTTTTCTAAATCTGAAATTGTTATGTTATTTTGTTTGTAATATGCAGTATTTTGCATGTAACGTCTTTTAGCTCTTACTTCTAAATTGGCTTCAATATAAAACTTAAAATTAGCCTCAGGACAAATTACACTACCTACATCTCTTCCGTCTAGAACTATTTTTTGAGATGATTTTATTAAATCTCTTTGATATTTATACAGAGATTTTCTTACAAGCAAATTTGCTGAAATAATTGAAGAAAAATATGAAATATCATCATCTTGTAACGCCTTATCTGCTAATAATTTTTCGGTTATTTCATTACATAATTCTTCTAATTGATTTTCGTAATCATCTTCTAACTTACTTTCCTTAATTAATTTTGCTAATGCTCTATATAGCTTACCTGTATCTAAATAAACAGCATTATATTTCTTAGAAATTATTCTGGACATCGCCCCCTTACCTGATGCAGAACCTCCATCAATAGTAATTATTAATTTTTTATCTTGCAAATTTGATACCTAGTTTATTTAATTTTTCAAAAAACTCTGGAAAGCTTGTATTGATCATGGAAGCATCATCAATTGTCAACCTTTCTTCAGCAATCAAACCTAAAATCAAGAACGACATAGCTATTCTATGATCATTATATGTTTTTATTATTTCTGTTGCTCTTATTTTTTTACAATATTCAACTGAGAGCCAATCTTCACCTGATTTTGTCTTTACACCGCAGATTTCTAGGTTTTTAATAATTACAGCTAATCTATCACTTTCTTTTACTCTTAACTCTTTTAAACCATACATTATTGTTTTACCCTCTGCTTGCGTTGCAATTACGCTTAATATAGGATATTCATCAATCATAGAAGCCGCCTTTTCAGCGCCAATTTCAATTCCTTTTAATTTGCTATATTTAGCTCTTATATCTGCTATTTCTTCACCTGATTCATTATTAATATTTAAATATTCAATGTCAGCACCCATTTCTTTTAGAACTTCAAAAAATCCTATTCTATGTGGGTTAATAATCACATTCTTAATGGTTAACTCTGATCCAGGAACTAATAAAGCTGCCGCAATTAAAAATGCTGCTGATGAAGGGTCCCCACTAACTTTTATATCTTTTGCATTAACATTAGCTTGATTTCCTTTAATGTTAATAATTTTTTGCTGATTGATTATTTTATAGTCAATTGCAAAGCCTAAATATTGCATCATTAATTCAGTATGATCACGAGTTAATTTTGTCTCAGTAATTTGAGAGGTGCCATTAGCATGAATAGCTGCTAATATTAAGGCAGTTTTTATTTGAGCTGAAGCTATGTTAATTTTATAATCTATTGCAACTGCTTCTGAATTACCTGAAATATGAACTGGCAAGTAATTTCCATCTCTTGAATCTATGTTGGGCAGAAATTTGGATAATGGCTCAGTAACTCTTGCCATTGGTCTTGCAGATAGACTTTCATCACCTGTAAAATAAGCTGTTATATTTTGGGTTGCCACTAATCCCATTAATAATCTTACTCCTGTTCCAGAATTCTGTAAGTCTAAAGCTGTATTTGGAGATGTAAGACTATGTAATCCTGATGCCTTAACTTCATAAAAATTATCTTTTTTTGTTATATCAACATTCATGTTTTTTAAAGCATTTAGAGTAGCTAAAACATCTTCTGATTCTAGGAGACCGTAAATCTTTGTAATGCCTTGCATCAGTGATGCAAAAATCAAGGCACGGTGCGAGCATGATTTATCCCCAGACACAGAAATTAAGCCTTTAATGCTATTTTTTTGTGGAAAAATTTTTGTCTTATTCATGTTTTACTTAATTTTATTGTATTTTTATTTTAAAAATTAATATAATTTGTTTACTTTTAAAAAAACTACCCTTAATTAAAGAAAAAATCTTGTAGTGATTATAAAGGCTTTATTAATAATATCATCATTTTTATTAGCATCCTGTCAAAATTGGAGCGTGCCAGATGATTTATATTCTTATCCATCTCCTTCTAATAATTATTATTATCAACCTCCATCAGGATATTATCCACAACAACCAGCACCTAATATGAATCAATATCCTTCTCGTAATATGCAATATTACGATTATGACAATTCGTATAGAGCTCCTGATAATCGTTATCAGCAACCTGTGAGAAGATCACCTACTGTCAGAAATATGGTACCAAATAATAATTATAGATATAATAGAGGTCGTGTCAGACAAGATAATTACAGAAACTACCAGCCAAATTATTATAATAGACCAAGTGATAATGACTCATTATATTATTATAATTATACTCCTAGAAGTAATTCTATAATTAATAAATATGATGTTGGAAGGTAAAAAAAAAGCCTGGATATTAAATGATCATCGCATTGGCAATATTAACCAATTAAGATCCATCTCATTTTACTTAGAGGATTATTTTTTATTTGAAGAAAAGGAAATAAAATTCAATTGCAAGATTGTTTTACCAAATTTTTTACATTTTTTTATTAAAAACCCTGGAAATATAAAAAAATTACAAAATTCTGGAAAGCCAGATTTTATATTTTCAGCGGGTAGAAGATCAGCCCTTGCTGCAATAAAACTTAAAAAAATATATCCTAATAGTAAAATTATTCAAATAATGCGACCTAATATTAACACTAAATATTTTGATTTTATATCTACTCCCATTCATGATAATTATAATTATGCTGATTATGAATCATTAATAGCTCCTAATTTAATTAATGAATCCTCTTTAATTAAAGAAGCAGAAAAATTTCCTTCTATTGCTAACAGCAAATTTCTTGTTCTTATTGGTGGTAGTAGTAAAGCAAAAAAAATTGATGATTATATGGCCTCAGATTTTTATGACTTTATTGATAAAATTTCTAAAATTTATAAATGTGAATTTTCTTTTGTTACAAGCAGAAGAACCGATAAAAATATTCAAGAAATAATTAGAAATAATTTTCAGTTCAGCAAAAAATATTTCTTTGAGCAAATAAAAGATAATAACCCCTATTTAGCCTTAGTAAATAAAGCTGAAAATATTATAGTAACAGGAGATTCTGTATCAATGATATCTGACTGCTTGTCAACTGGTAAGCCTTGTATAGTTTACGAAAAATTCGCCAGTGCTAAACATTTAAAAATGATAAAAAACTTAAGAAATAACAACTTTATAAAACTCTCCTCTAATATTGGTGACTCAGATTTTATCAGCTATAAATATGAAAAGATAAATGAAGCTAAAAAAATAGCAGAAGAGATAATTACTAAATTTTCTTTACAATAAAATATTTCTTTTTACCAAGAGCTATTTTAAGATCATCTACACTGCTAAAAGACGCATTATTAATTTTATAAAAAGGATCTGTGATTTTCTTCTCATTTATTTTACAACCACCACCTTTTATAACTCTTTTAGCCTCTCCACCTGATTGAACTATTTTTAGATTAAGGGCAATTTGACTTAAAGAAATTTCTTCATCATGCCTTAATTCATAAATTGGTAAATCAGCACCAGCCTCCTTGCTTACAAAAACTTTTTTTGCAGTTTCACTTGCTTTTTTAGCAGCTTCTTCACCATGGCAAATTTTTGTAGCTTCATATGCCAATATTTCTTTTGCTTCATTAATATCTTTTCCCTCAAGCTTTGCAAGTGAGCTAATTTTATTTTCTGAAATTTCTGTAAATAAATTTAAAAATGAAATTACTTTACTATCAACTATATTTCTAAAAAACTGAAAATAATCATATGCAGAAAAAAGATTCTCATCAAGCCAAATTGCCCCCGATTCTGTTTTACCCATTTTTTTTCCATTATCATCAGTAAGTAATGGAGTTGTTAATCCTATAAGCTCTTCTTGTTTAGGATTAGTTTTTCTATATAATTCAATACCATTAATGATATTTCCCCATTGATCACTTCCGCCAATTTGCAGTGATACATTATGATTATTTTTTAAATATACAAAATCAAATGCCTGAAGTAACATATAATTAAACTCAATAAAGCTTAAATTTTGCTCTCTATCCAATCTTTGCTTTACTGATTCATATCTTAACATTTGATTAACAGAAAATTTACTCCCTACTTCTCTTAAAAAATCTATATAATTATAATCTTTTAACCAACTATCATTATCAACTATTATAGGCTTATTATCTGCTTCAAAATTTAAGAATTTTCTAAAGATATTAATAATTGAGTTTTTATTGTTATTAATTACCTCTGGAGCAAGCATTTTTCTTGTTTGATCCTTACCTGATGGATCACCTATTTTGGTGGTTGCAGAACCTAGTAAAATTATAGGTTGATGACCATTATTTTGTAAATATCTTACAAGCATTAATGGCAATAAACTACCGATATGTAATGACTGTGCCGTTAAATCAAAACCTATGTAGAAATTAATTTTTTCTTTTGAAAAAATTTTATCTAATCTATTAGGGTCAGTTATTTGATGTAAGAATCCTCTCTTATTTAAATAAGTGAGAATATTAGATTTTAAATTCATTTATTAATTCCTGTTATATTTATTATTCCAGTAAGATACCATTTTTTTTTATATTCTTCGAAAGCTAAGCGAAGTACAGACCAATCTTTATCATTATTATTAAGATTTGTATCATTTAACTGAAATTCTACCAATATAGCTTTAGGGTAATATTCTCTAATATTATCAATAACATTTTCACTTTTATAGGGGTGATTATAACTTATTTTATCATAATTTGCGTAATCATGAGGATATATGTAGTTTTGATAATATTCCTTAAATGATTGACTTACTATCCTTCTCTCTCTATCCATATTTTCTATTTTAATATTTTCATCCTCATATAATGAAAATATTTCATTTTGTTTTATTATAAAATCTTTGCTAATTATATAGCTATAAGGACTTAATCTTAGACCTTTTTTAGGGTGAATTAATTGATCTAGTGCTTTTAAATTTCTAAATTTGATAGCTTTAATAGTAATTTCTGCTTGTGTTTTGATAATTTTTTTAGCGTCATTTTCATTGATATAGTTAATTTTGTTATTTGTATCAAAATTAACTTTTTGCTTTTTTTTAATGTTATCTTTGTATATAAAGACTGAAATTATGATTATTATTATTAGAAAAAATATTATATTATTTCTTAATTCAATATTGGAACCTTCAGACATTATTTACCTTTACCAAATAATAAAACATAATCTATAGAATCCTTAATTGCTATATAAGAAGCCGCTATAATATCTGTCCCTACTCCTATTGATATCCATCTATTACCAATATTATTTGTGGTTTCTATAACTACCCTTATCAAAGCACTTGTTGCTGATTCTGAATCCAATATTCTTACTTTATAATCCGTTAATTTACAATTAGTTAATTGGGGATAAGATTTATTTAATATTTTTCTAATAGCATTATCTAAAGCTGCCACAGGTCCGTTTCCTTCTGCCACTTCTACAAATTTATTGTTATTTATTGTTAATTTTATTACTGCATCCGATGTTGTAAGCCATTCTCCTTTAGCATTAACTCTTCTTTCATTTACTACTTTATAACTCTCTAAATTATAAAATTCTTTTGGCTTATGAGCTAATCTATAAGCAAGAAGGGCAAAACTTGCTCCCGCTAAATCATATGAAAAACCCTCATATTCTTTAGATTTTACTAATTTTGTTAAATTATTAATCTCCTCCTCTGGAAATTTAAAATCCAAATCATGAAGCCTAGCAGTAATGGCTGCTTTACCAGACTGATTAGAAACTAAAATATTTCTACTATTACCAACTAATTTAGGATCAATATGCTCATATGACTTGGCAGATTTTAACATTGCCGATGCATGCAAACCTCCTTTATGGGAGAAAGCTGCAGCACCTACATATGGCGCATATGCATCATATGGATAATTTAAAATATCACATAGGTAATTTGAAATAGTTTTTAAATTTTTTAAATTTTTATCAGAAATAGCAACATCAAAATTCGTTTTTAGCTTTAATGTAGGTATTATAGTTGTTAAATTTGCATTACCGCAACGCTCGCCTAAACCATTTAAAGTTCCTTGAACCTGTTTTATTCCAGCATCAATTGCGGCAAGAGAATTTGCTACAGCATTGCCTGTATCATTATGACAATGAATACCAAAATTAGCTTTAGGAAATAATTCAGTTATTTTACTACATATTTTATATATCTCACTTGGTAGTGAGCCTCCATTTGTATCACATAAAATTATCCACTCTGCTCCTGAAAGATAGGCTGCTTCAATTACCTCTATTGAGTATTTACTATTTTCTTTAAAGCCATCAAAAAAATGCTCTGCATCAAAAAAAACTTTCTTATTGCTTGCCTGAATTGCTTTTATACTCTCTTTAATTAATTTTATATTTTGTTTTAATGAAATATTGAGAGTTTCTTTAACCTGAAAATCCCAACTTTTACCAACTAAAGTAACTATTCCTATTTTAGCATCTAATAAGTTCTTAAAGCCAATATCAGTTTGAGGAGATAAGCTCGCTCGATATGTCATACCGAAAGCACATAATTTTGAATTTTTTAATTTTGGCTGATTTATGAAAAACTCACTATCAATGGGGTTTGCACCAGGCCAACCAGCTTCAATAAAATCAACTCCTAAATCATCCAATTTATTTGCTAAATCTAATTTATTTTTTAAAGTAAAATCTACAAATGAAGTCTGTCCACCATCCCTTAAAGTAGTATCGTAAATATATATTTTATTTTTTTTTAACTTCATATTAAATCTATTTTTATTTTGCCAGATTTATCATAACTTAATTTATAACCTTTATTTAATAATTTATCCCTTATTTTATCTGCAAGATCATAATTTTTATTATTTCTAGCCTCTGTTATTTCTTCAACTAATTTTAATATATCATCTGATATGGTTTCTTTAAAATCAAAATTATTTAAAGCTAAAAATTTTATAATTGAGACAAAATATGAAACTTTAGATAAATCATCAGAATTATTCTCTATTTCTTTTGCTAATTTATGCAAATAAGCCAAAGATTTCGCAATATTTAGATCATCTAATAAAGGCTCCAGAAAATCTTTAGGAAGCTCACTAGAATTAAAGTGATTATTAGCATATTTTTGGTAAATTTTTTGATAAAATCTTATTTTTTTATTAGCATCATCTAAATTTTTTTGATTATAATCTAATGGTTTACGATAGTTAGTGCTTAATAATAAATATCGCAAACTCACACCTGATATATCTTTATTAATCAAATCTCTGATTGTAATAAAATTCCCTAATGATTTACTCATTTTTTCACCATTTACAGTTAAAAAACCGTTGTGAACCCAATATTTTGCGTAATGAGAATGGGGGTCTAAAGCTCTTGATTGAGCTATTTCATTTTCATGATGGGGAAATTTAAGATCTGCACCACCTCCATGAATATCGAAATTATCTCCTAAATATTTACTACTCATTACCGAACATTCTATGTGCCACCCTGGTCTTCCATAGCCCCAAGGGCTCTTAAACCTTGCTGATTTATCTTCATCATCTTTAGATGGCTTCCAAAGTACAAAATCTTTTTGATCTTTTTTTAAATTTACAACTCCAACTCTTGCTCCAATTTTTAAACCATCTACCCTTTTTGATAATTTTCCATAATCTTTAAATGTATTAACTGAAAAATAAACATGCCCATTGACTTCATAAGCATTTTTATTTGAAATTAATTTTTGAATCATTTCTATAATGTCTTTTATATTTTCTGTGGCCTTTGGTTCAATATCTGGTGTTAAATTGCCTAAATATTCCATATCATTATGAAATTCATTGGTAATTTCCTTGGTTAATTCAGCAATAGAAACCTCTCTTTCATTGGCAGCATCAATTATTTTATCGTCAATATCTGTTATATTTCTTACATAGGTAACTTTTGGATAAAGATATTTTAAAAGACGATATAATATGTCATATATAATTGTTGATCTTGCATTTCCGATATGAGGTAATGAATATACTGTTGGTCCACATACATATAGCCTTATATTTTTGGAATCTATTGGTTTAAACTCTTCCTTTGCACCAGATATGCTATTATAAAGATATAATTTATGAGACATTTAAACGCTCTTTTATTTTACTAAAATCAAGAGTTGCTATTATTTTACTTAATTCTGGACCTGAATCTTTTCCAGTTAAGGCAAGTCTTAATGGGTGATAGAGCTCTTTTCCTTTTTTTCCTGATTGCTTAGAAATTTCAGTAATCCAATCTTTAAAATTTTCTAGGCTTACTTGCTCAGAAAATAAATTATGAGCTATATTCAATAACTCCTTATCACTATCTGGAAATTTTATAACTGGTTTTTCATTAATAATTTTATACCAATCCTCTATTTCATTATATGAATTTAAATTTTCACGAATTAACTGCCAAAATTTTTGATCAATATCATGAGTTTTATCAGTTATTTTATTTACTTCACTTAATTCTCTTTGGGCAATAATTTTATGATTAATCTTATGTAGATCCTTGATATTATATAAAACTGCAGATTTTGAAAATTTATCAATTGAGAAACTATCTATTAATTGACTAAAATCCTTATATGCCTCAACATTATCTGAGCTTCCTAATCTGCATAATAAAGAGTTAATGGCAAAGGGATCTATGCCTTCATCTCTAAGAGAGCTAATTTCAAAACCACCTATTCTCTTGGATATTTCAGCATCTTTTGTTTTTAATAATGACAAGTGATGAAAATTTGGTAGCTTCTGCGTTAAACTTCTAAAAATTTGAATTTGCACAGCTGTATTAGAAATATGGTCTTCACCTCTTATAATATCTGTTATTTGATGATCTATATCGTCAATTACTGAACAGAATGTATAGGTAGGACTTCCATCAGCTCTAAATATTACCGGATCTGAAAAAGCTCTTTCTTTAAAAATTATCTTACCTCTAACGCCATCATTCCAACTTACTGCGTTATCATCAAGCTTAAACCTGAAATGTGGCTTGCTTCCTTTTGCTATTTTAGCCTGAATTTCCGATTCATCTAATTTTAAAGAAGATCTATCATAAATAGGTGGAACACCTCTTGCTAATTGAGCTTTTCTTTTTAAGTTAAGCTCTTCTTCGCTTTCAAAACAAGGATATATAATTTTTTTACTTATTAAATCCTGCTTTATTTTATTATAATATTCTAGCTTGTCAGATTGATTATAAAATTCATTCCAGCTTACTCCAAGCCATGCAAGATCATATTTTATATTTTCAGTAAATTTTTTATCTGATCTTTTTGGATCAGTATCATCCATACGTAATATGAATTTACCATTATTTTTTTTAGCAAATAAATAATTAATTAATGCAGTCCTAACATTACCAACATGAATATTGCCTGTAGGGCTTGGTGAGAATCTTACTATAACCATTTTTAACAATTTTTTTAAAAATTATAACAATTAGTGTTTATAGTAAATATAATAAATTGCATTTTAACTTATTATTATTTGATGGTTTTGAGGATAGAATTATTATATATTTTTCTAAAATCAGACTGCCAATTTACAAGAGATATTTTATATTCTTGTCCTGATCTAAAATTTTTGACTATTAAGATATTTTTTTTGAGCTCCTCTTCTCCTATTATAAAGACAAAATGAGGATTTAAACTACTTAGCTTTCTTAATGATTTCGATAAATTTTTTACAGTTGAATTCAGTTCAAAATTATAACCAAGATTTCTTAACTCATCTAATAATTTAAAAGAAAAGTAAAATTCTTTTTCAGTAAGTGGTACTATAAAATTTTTTTCTTTTTCTAGATAATTTTTATCTAATAATTCTATTAATCTTTCAATACCTCCGGCAAAACCTATTGCTGGCACATATTTACCTCCCATATTTTCAACTAAATTATTATATCTTCCTCCGGCAAAAACTGCATTTTGCGCTCCAAGCTGATCTGTTGTAAATTCAAATACCGTATGTGAATAATAATCCAAACCACGCACTAAATTTGGATTAATGTTAAATTCTAATTTTGCATCTGATAGATAATCAATAATTTTCACAAAGAAATCTTGATCTTTGATATCATAAAACTCATTGATTTTTGGGGCATCTGCTATAATTTCTTGATCTTTTTTATCTTTCGAATCCAAAATTCTAAGAGGGTTTTTTGCAAGTCTAATTTTGCTATTTTCTGATAATGAGCTTTGATATTTTTTTAAATATTTTACTAAATGCTCTTTATATTTTGCTCTTGTTTCATCACTTCCAAGCGAGTTGATTTCTAATGATATTTTATCTCTAATTCTTAGTTTTTTACATATTGCTCTAACTAATAATAAAATTTCTATTTCAGCATAAAATGATTCACTGCCGAAATACTCAAAATTTAGCTGATGAAATTGTCTTGTACGTCCTTTTTGAGGTCTTTCATAACGAAATAACGGGCCATATGAAAAAATTTTCAAAGGTAATTTATCATATAGTTTATTTGTTATCAAAGCCCTTACAATACCTGCGGTAAATTCTGGTCTAAGAGTTACATCATTACCACCTTTGTCAATAAAATTATAGGTTTCTTTACTAATTATGTCAGATTCTGCACCTAAGCTTCTTGAATAAATATTAGATTCCTCAAGCAAAGGAAAATATGATTTTTGAAAATTATAATTAGCGGCTATTTCGCTAGTAACATCTATTATATATTGAAATTTTTCAGCTTCGCTAAAGATATAATCTTTAAAACCTCTAAGAAGATTATTATTACACATAAAATTAACCAAACCTTCCAGTTATATAATCTTCTGTTTTTTTATGCTGAGGATTTTCAAAAATTTGTTTTGTATCTCCAAATTCTATTAATTTCCCTAAATGAAAAAATGCTGTTTTATGTGATACTCTGGCAGCTTGCTGCATTGAATGTGTTACAATTACAATGGTAAATTTTTCTTTTAATTCATCAATTAATTCTTCAATTTTTGCTGTTGCAATAGGATCTAATGCAGAACAAGGCTCATCCATTAAAATTACTTCAGGACTTATAGCAATTGCTCTTGCTATACATAATCTTTGTTGCTGTCCACCAGAAAGACTGCTACCAGCATCATGTAAACGATCTTTTACTTCATTAAATAACCCCGCTCTTTTGAGGCTTTTTTCTACAATAAAGTCAAGTTCCTCTTTCGAGTCGAAAATACCATGTATTCTTGGTCCATATGCTACATTATCATAAATAGTTTTAGGAAATGGGTTTGGCTTTTGAAAAACCATACCAACTTTTGCTCTTAACATTACCACATCAACTTTTTTATTATATATATTTTCTCCGTCTAACACTATATCACCAACTATTTTGCAATCTTGTATAGTATCATTCATTCTATTGAAGCAACGTAAAAAAGTTGATTTACCACAACCAGAAGGTCCTATGAAGGCTGTTACGTTTTTCTCTAAAATCTGAATATTTACATTATCTATTGCTTTAGTGTTACCATAAAAAACCGAGAGGTTTTTGGCACTTAATTTAGATTTTTTACCTGATTTCTTAGCTGAGGGCATTATTGTTAATAATTGTGATATTTTAGAATATTCTTATTAAAGGTTTTTTTTATCTGTTCAAGTAGAAATATTTGATTTTTAATTATATAATCCTATTAAAATTATAATTTTATCATTATGCTAGACGTTAATAACCCTATTCGAATTTTTGATCTTTGGATAAAGGAAGCATCAAGACATAGCTTAATAAAAGAACCAACAGCAATGTCACTAGCTACCGCCAATAATAATGGTGAGGTTTCAAATAGAATTGTATTACTAAAAGATTACTCCGAAGCTGGATTTACATTTTATACAAATCTAACAAGCCTAAAATCAAATCAAATAAAAGAGAACCCAAATGCTGCATTGTGTTTTTATTGGATGCCCTTAGATCGTCAAATCAGAATAACTGGTAAATTTAGCAAAATTTCTAATGAAATTGCTGATGCTTATTTTGCTTCGCGTCCAAGGGGTAGCCAAATTAGCGCTTGGGCATCAAAGCAATCTATGCATCTTGATCGCTATGAAACATTTGAACAAAAAATTGTAGAAATTGAAAAAAAATTTGCTGAAAAAACAATTCCAAGACCACCATTTTGGTCTGGATTTATTCTTGAACCAAAAAAAATAGAGTTTTGGGAACAAAAAGATTTTAGAAGACATGAAAGATCTCTTTTTACTAAATATGCTAATGGCTGGAGAAGAGAGATGCTATATCCTTAATTTTTTATAGTAATTGGATGATGTTTTTTTAAAGTTTCTTTCAATTTACCGGTAGTTATGTGGGTGTATATTTCAGTAGTAGATAGATTTTCATGCCCTAATAATTCTTGTATCGAACGTAAATCTAAACCATTATCTAATAGATGCGTTGCAAATGAATGTCTAATGATATGAGGAGATATTTTGTTTTTATCAATTCCTGCATTTAATGCTATTTCTTTTAGGATAAGTGCAAAACCTTGCCTTGAAATATGCCCTGTCTTGCTATTAGATGGAAAAAGCCATTGTTGCTTTTTATTAAATAATATTTCCTGCTTTTCAATTAAATAACTCTCTAAGTTTTCTTTGGCTTTTTTACCAATAGGAACAATGCGCTCTTTTTTACCTTTGCCGGTTACATAAATAAATGATTCAATTTTTCTTTTGCTAAAATCTAAAAATCTTAAATTTGATAATTCTAATGTTACTAACTCTGATACTCTTAAACCGCTTGCATATAATATATCTAAGAGCACTAAATTTCTTTTTGCAAAATTTGAGTCATCATTCTCACAAAAGTTAAATAAAGATTTAATTTCATCCACAGATAAATATTTAGGCAATAATTTTGGTTTACTGATTTTTTTTATTTTATCTAACGGATTGGAAGCAATAATTTTTTCTTTTAATAAAAATTTAGAAAAATTCCTAAATGTTGATAATTTCCTTAGATATGAGTTATCTTTTAAATCAAGCATCGCTAATCTGTCTATATATAACTCAATTGCTTTTGCGGTAATTTTTTTATTTTTTTTTGCTCTTATAAAAGCTAATAAATCATCTAAATCTCTTTTATACGCCTTAAGAGAATTTTGGCTTAAATTATTTTCTACCTCTAATATTTCTATATATTTTTCAATTAAATTATTTAGCTCATTCATTTCTTACTTTTTAAAATAAAGTAATAAAAATAACCCGCAGAAATTATTATTAATAAATAAGGAAACAGCCAAATAACTAGGTTAGAACCATTTTTTGTTGGAGTAAGCAATATATCTTTACCATATTCTGCTAATAAAATATTTTCTATTTCTTTATTGGTTAACCCTTCAGAATTTAACTCTTTGACATAATTCTTAATTTGTTTGGCAAAATCTGATTCAGAATCATAAACAGATTGCGATTCGCAAATCAAGCATCTTAATTTTTTTAAAATGTTAATTTCATTATTTTCATCAGCAATAGCTATATTGCCTAGAGAAAATAATAAAAATATTACAGGAATAATTTTAAGCATTATCAAAAAAATTTGTTATAGGAATTCTTCTTTCTTTATCAAACGCTAGTTTTGATAATTTAGGACCAATTGCTGACTGATATCTTTTATATTCAGAGTTTTTTAATAATTGATAAATTTTCTTAACTAATTCTTCAGCAAAACCTAATTTAACTATTTCTGAAATTGAATTTTTCTTTTCAATTAACAGCTCTAAGATTTGATCCAAAATTTCATATTCAGGTAAATTATCACTATCTTTTTGATCTTCTCTTAATTCTGCAGTTGGTGCTTTTTTTATAATATTTTCAACTATAGGATTTGTAACTTTATTAATAGACAGATTAGGAATATTTTTATTTCTCCATTTACATAATGCATAAATTTCAGTCTTATATAAATCTTTGATAAGAGAATATGCTCCACACATATCTCCATATAAAGTAGCATAACCAACTGCAGTTTCAGATTTATTGCTAGTGGCAACAACTAAATGGTTAAATTTATTTGATAAGGCCATTAAATATAACCCTCTTATTCTTGCCTGAATATTTTCTTCACTATTATCTTGAGATTTACCCTTAAAATGAGAGGAAAGATTTTTTAAAACTAACTCATTAACATCATCTATAGCGATATTTATAATATTTTTACATTTTAAATTTTTAATTAATTGATGCGCATCTTCAAAAGATTCATTAGATGTGAATTTTGATGGAAGCATTGCTAAATATACATTTTTAGGCCCTAAAATATCACAAGCAATTGTTGCTATTAAGGCAGAGTCAACCCCTCCTGATAGCCCGATTAAAACAGATGATGCATTATTTTTTTCGACATATTCTTTTAAAGAAAAACATAAACTATTATAAATATTACTATTTTCACTTAAAACTAGCTCTTCTTCTTTATTTAAATCATTATCATTAAAGGTAAATTCATCTTCTTGACAAAATTTTAATAATTTAATTAACTCACCTTTTTCATTTAATATAAATGACGAACCATCAAAAATTAAATTATCTTGAGTAGCCACCATATTTATATAGCTTGCATATATATTGTGAGCTGTAGATAAATTACGAGCTAACTTTATTCTTTCTTTGATTTTTCCTTTAATATAAGGAGAAGAATTTATTATAATGGCGTGATTAAATTTTAATTTTGCAGTTTTTTTAATTAAATTATTATCCCATAAATCCGCGCAAATTAATATTAGATATTTTTTTTTATTAATAGTTACAATTGAAAAATCTTTACTTGACTCAAAATATCTTTTTTCATCAAACACACCATAATTTGCTAAATTACTTTTTTTTATTATTTGTAAAATATTTCCATTTTTAGCAATTATTGCCACATTAAATAATTTACCTTTTTCATATGATAAGCCACCAAAAATTATAACAGATTTACCTGTTTTAGAAATTATTTCTTCTTGATATTTCAAAGTAGTTTTAACAAAATTTTTAGAAAATAATAAATCTTCAGCTGGATATCCACTAATTGCAGACTCAGGAAAAACTACTATATCTGATTTGTTATTTTGATTGTAATATTTTAATATCTTATTTTTATTTTCCGTAAACCTACCTACAGAAAAGTTTGCCTGAACAACAGAAATTTTAGACATATTTTATTAATTTTCTGTTTTGCTTAAAAGCCAAATTGGAGATTTATCAGTTAATTTTCTTTCAAAAACCCATTTATCATCTATTACTTCAATTTTCTTTTCATCACCTGAAATTATTTTATTGTTTTTATCAGTCACATAAGAAATTTGCTCAGATATAAATTTGATTTTAATTTTAGCTATATTTTCTTTAACTGAGATTGTTTCTATTGATGCTGACTCGATACCTATAAGGTTGATATTTATTTTATTACCTTGTTTTTTTTGATTCTCATATTCATTAATATATTTTGTAGCTATCTCTTTTTTACATAATTTATTTAAAGCATCTTTTTGACCATTAGCAAATGACTCAATAATTATTTCGAAAGCTTTTTCTGTATTTTTAAGAAACTTGCTGCTGCTAAATTTTTTATCTTTAGTAATAATGTTTTTAAGATTTGTTAAATTAATTTTGCTTAATTTATCTTCAATTAATTGATCTGCAAGATTATGTTCATCTTCATCAATTTCTTCTGATTTATCTTCTGAAATAGGATGTAAATTAATAACTTTTCCTTTTACCTCTTCAGAATTATTATCTTCCGCACCAAGAGCGTTATAGAGCCTATAAGCAATAACAGCTGCTATAATGGCAAAAATAATTATATCGATCATGTTATTCTTTACTAAATTTAGATTTAATATAATAATAAATTAAATTTAAAAAACCAGAAATGAAAGAGCAAAATAAAGCAAAAATACAATTACACTCTCAATATATAAAAGATCTATCTTTTGAAAATCCAAATGCACCACAAAGCTTGGCACAAATTGCGAAGAATCCTAATATAGGATTTAATGTAAATGTTAATGCAAACAAGCTTAACGAGAATTATTTTGAAGTTGCTTTGGATATTAAAGCATCTGCTAAAGAAAGTGAAGCTGAGCAAAAGATAATTTTTCAGGTAGAATTATTATATTCTTCAATTTTTTCTATAACTAATTATGAGAATGAAGATGAATTAAAGAAAACACTTCTAATAGAAGCTCCACAACTTATCTTTCCTTTTGCTAGAAGAATTATAGCCGATGCAACAAGAGATGGTGGTTTTCCACCATTAATAATGGATCCAATTGATTTTAGAAAATTAACTGAAAAAAACGAACAAAATAATTCAGATAAGGAAACAGACCCAAATAAACATTAATTATGTTAATTTTTCCATAATGGCTCAGTGATGTCTTTTAACATTTCTTTATGTAAAGACTCCTCTTCCTTGGATAGTGTATATTCTCTGTGAGGAAAAATAGTCTTTTTGGTTTTTTGCTCTTTTTTTTCATTATTCTCATTCAAAGATAAGGATATTTGGCTTCCTCCACATAATTCAAGATAAACATCAGCAAGAAGTTCAGCATCAAGCAATGCTCCATGCTTTGTTCTTTTACTAGAATCTATATTAAATCTTTTACATAAAGCATCTAGATTATTTGCTGCACCAGGGAATTTTTGCCGTGCTAAAATTAGACTATCGATAATTTGGTTTGGTAATTGCTTGATAGATAACAAGCTTAATTCATGATTGATAAATCCCATATCAAATTTTGCATTGTGAATAACTAAAGGAGAATAACTTAAGAAATCTATTAACTCTGTGCTAATTTCATGAAATTCTGGCTTATCTGCCAAAAATTCTTTTGTTAAACCATGAACTTTTAATGCTCCTGCTGAGCTTTCTTTAGGTGATTTAATATATTTATGAAAATATTTTCCAGTTCTTACTTTATTGATTACTTCAACACAGCCAATCTCAATAATCCTATCTCCTTCAGTATATTTTAAGCCAGTAGTTTCTGTATCTAATATAATTTCTCGCATTTTAATTATTAATTTTTATAAGAATATTATTAATTTGTGGCTCTAAGCTAGAAATATCTAGATTATTTTCAATGATAAAATCACCTAACTTTTCTTTATCAATTTTTTGTTGCTTTGCCAATAAAAAATTAAATTGCTCCTCATTATTACCCCCTCTATCTAAAAATCTTTTTAGCATGATGTGTTTTTGAGTTTTACAAAAAATTTTATAATCACAAATTTTATCAAGACCAGATTCAAATAACAACGGTATATCTAATATAATTATTTTAGAATTATTAGTTTTATTTTTTATAATAAACTCATCTAATAATATGCGAACCCTAGGATGAATAAAATTTTCAATTTTTTGTAAATAATTTTTATTCTCAATTATTTTATTTGTTACAATTCCTCTATCGATTTGATTATTTATTATTGATTCTGGAATTAACCCTTGAAAATAGTCGAGAGCTTCTTTGCTATCATATATTTTATGAACTATTTTATCCGCATCAAATAAATTATATCCTTTTTTTAGAAAAATATTAGCAATTGTTGTTTTTCCAGATGCAATATAACCTGTAATGCCAATTATCTTCATTTTTTAATTATTTTTTAAAATCTTAGCAGATTATTTAATAAAAATAAAAAATTATTTTTATTTTGTTTTTTCCCTCAAATTATGATATTATATAGACAATTTTATAGTGAGATATGCCACAATCAGCAAACAAAAGTCAAGAAATCACAAAGAGTGCGGAATTAAGATTGAAAGTTATAGATCGAAGCACAGATTCTGAAATACCACAATATTTTAGGACTCTTTTTGAAAAACATTATGATCCATATATCCATTATGATTTACTTCATATTGCAATAATAAATAATGATATGAAGATGGTTGACTTTTTATTAGATGAACAAAAGAAAAAGAAAATTGATTCAAATATAGAAGATAAATATGGATACACAGCATCAGATATAGCACTCTATACAGAAAAAAATGAAATTTTAGAAAAATTTAATATTAAAATTTTAAACGAAAATTTACAATCTAAGGAAAAAGCTCAAATTAAGTTACGACTTCAAACTATATATCGAAACCCAACAGAACAAGTATCAAATGATTTTAAAAAACATTTTAGAAAACATTATGATCCAGATATCCATGATGATTTATTTCATATTGTAGTAGAAAACAATGATATGAAGATGGTTGACTTTTTATTAGATGAACAAAAGAAAAAGAAAATTGATTTAGATCTAAAAGATAAATATGGATATACAGCAATAGAGGTAGCATTATTTACAGACAAAATAGAAATTTTAAAAAAAATACCCTATGAAGCTTTAGACAAAAACCTATTAGGATCTATAGAACAAGGCAAAATAAAGTTGCGGCTTCAAACTATATATCGAGATCCAAGAACACAAGTATCAAGCAGTTTTACAAAAATTTTTGAAAAACATTATGATTCATATTATCCTTCTAAAAAAGGAAAACATAGTGATTTACTGCATATTGCAATAAAAAACAATGATATGGAAATGCTTAAATTTTTATTAAAAAAGGGCATTGATTTAGAGTTAAAAGATTCCGATGGAAAAACAGCACTAGATATAGCAACAGATACAAATAAAATAGAAATTGCAAAAATGTTATTACTTCATGGAGCAGCAGGAAATAAAGATAAATATAGTATATTACTGAATCAAGTTAAACAACATGATTTAACAAAAAAAGTATCAGAAGATTTTAAAACACTTGTCAAAATTTATTACGCTAAAGGTAATCCTTATCTAGCAGAAAGACCAGAAAATTTAACTTATATTGCAACTAGTAGGAAAGATAATGAGATGGTTAGATTTTTGTTATCTGAATGCGCTGTTGATACTGTATCAAGTGCTTTGATAACTTGTATCAAAAATATCGATAACAGAGATGTGAAGAAAGCTTCTACAATTGATGATGTGAAAAAGGCTTATAATGAAGAACAAAACCTGACCGTTTTAGATTCTGAAGGAAAAAATATTCTTGAAATTTTAGCAGAAAAATCAAGAAATTTGAATTCCATAAAAAAAGATAATAAACATCGCGCAGATATTATTAAACGTAAAATAAATGAGGTTTTGGAATTGATCAGCACTTTTTGGTCTTCAGAGCTTCAAAATGCAATGAGATCTTATAATTGCACAAAGATAAAAAAATTAATAAATTTTCTAAATTCAGGAACAGAAGATTTTAAAGGTCAATTTACTCATAAATTAAAAGCTGAAATAATTAAGGATAATTCAAGAAACTTATTGCATCTTGCCGCTCAATTTAACGACCAAGAACTTATCGATATGCTTGAAGAATACGATATCCCAAGAGCCCTCTCTGATCTTGGCACACCATTACATGTAGCTATAGAATATGGTAATAGTGAGGTAATAACAAAATTACTTACACTTTATCCAGAACTTATAAATGACAAAAAAGACTCTTTAACAGCTTTAGATGTAGCAATGAAAAAAGAAGATATACAAATTGTGAATGAAATAGTTAAAAGTTCATGTAAATCTCAAGCGTTAGGAACTTATCATGATATTGAATTTCATGAAGAAAAATCAATAATTCAAAAAAATAAATCTGCAAAATACCAAGTCGGAGATACTCCTTTGCATTTAGCTGTAAAACTTGGTAATGAAAATTTAGCATTAAATATTCTAAATAAATACCCTGATATGATCAAATGGACAAATAAAGATGGAAAAACACCTCTAGATGAAGCTATATTATCTAAAGATCCAGAACGACTTATAAAACCATTAATTTGTAACGCACGAATTGATCCCAAATTTGCAATAAATCAAAAAATAACTGGTAATGACGAATATGTTAGATCTGCTATAGATCTTTTATTTGCTAGAAAATTAGAACTTTACATCAACAGAACAAATAATACATATTACATTAA
>CBFHSE010000011.1:0-13368 GCA_965658435.1 Rickettsiales bacterium
ATAAAAGCAATAGTAACCTAAAACAAGAAAGTAAAAAAAATAAATATAATCTAATGGATAGAGATTATTTTAGTCCCAAATATCAAAAAATAATAAACGAAAAAGATAAATATAAATATCCAGCTAAACCTACAATTATTAAGAATAAATTTATTGATGATTTAGATAATGATTTAAAAAAGGATTTAAGCACCAATAATCCTGAAAATAAATTTTTTAGCAATAGATAATGAATGAAAAGTTCTACAGACTATCAAAATTACCTCCTTATGTTTTTGCAGAAGTAAATAAACAAAAATATTCTAAAAGGGTTATAGGAAAAGATATTATAGATTGCGGCATGGGCAATCCTATGTACAAACCCCCAAAAGAAGTAATAAAAAAATTAAAAGAAAGTTGTAATAAAGAAAATACCCATGGTTACTCTCAATCAAAGGGAATAAAAGGCTTAAGAATAGCACAAGCAAATTATTATCAAAAACGTTTTAATGTTCAATTAGATCCAGAAAAAGAAATAATAGTTACAATTGGCTCAAAAGAGGGATTGTCAAGTTTAGCAACAGCTATTAGCAGCAAACGTGATAGCATCATAGTTCCAGACCCTTGCTACCCTATTCACAAATGGGGCTTTATTATAGCGGGTGCCAAAGTAAAACATTTAAATCACAAAAACCCAGAAACATATCTAAAAAATATAAAGAAATATTTAGATAAAACAAAAAGCAAACCTCTTGCAATTATCGTTAATTACCCTGGCAATCCATCATCACAAATTGTTGATTTAGAATTCTATGAAAAACTAGTAGATTTGTGCCTATATCATAAAATCTACATTATTTCAGATCTTGCATATTCAGAGATTTACTTTAATGAAAAAATGCCTCCTTCAATTTTACAAGTTAAAAATGCCAAAAAAATTGCAATTGAATTTACATCAATGAGTAAAACTTACTCAATGTCAGGATGGAGAATAGGTTTTGCAGCAGGAAATCAAGAACTTGTAACAGCAATAACCCAAATAAAATCATTTCTTGATTATGGTATTTTTACTCCCATGCAAGTTGCAGCAACTATTGCAATTAATGATTGTGATTATTATCCTGAAATGATGCGCAATATATATAAAGAAAGACGAGATATTTTTTGCAATATATTACATGAAACACAATGGAAAGTTCCTATACCTGAAGCTTCAATGTTCATATGGAGTAAGATACCAAAATCATATAATCACTTAAGTGATATAGGATTTACCAAATTATTACTGGAAAAAGCAAATATAGCTGTATCACCTGGTAGTGGTTTTGGGCTAAAGGGTAAAAACCATGTTCGAATTTCATTAGTTGAAAATAAAAACAGAATAAGGCAAGGTGCCAAAAATATTAAAAACTTTCTATTAAATAATTGCTGAGGTAAAATTGAAAAAATATAATATAGCGATTGCAGGAGTTGGGGTAATTGGATCTGAATTATTAAATTACATAAATAATAAGTTAGATAATCAAGCTAACAACCAATTCCAAAAAATAGTTACACATATTTCCACAAGAAAAGAAAGAAATATTAAAAATGTGGAATGGATTGACAATCCATTAAAACTATTAGAAATAGTTAATATAAGTCTAATTATAGAACTAATTGGAGGAGCTAATGGCATTGCCTATGAGTTGGTAAAAAACTCACTAAAGAAAGGCAAAAACATAGTAACTGCAAATAAAGCATTAATTGCAGAGCATGGTAATGAATTATTCAGAATAGCAAAGGAAAATAATTGCACCTTATTTTTTGAAGCTACAGTTGGAGGAGCATTACCAATAATAAAACTTCTTAATGATAATCTGAGTAACAATAATATTAATAAAATTAGTGGAATACTTAACGGAACCTGTAATTTTATCTTGAGCAAAATGGAAGAGGAAAATTATGATTTTGATAAGGCTCTAAAAATTGCACAAGAAAAAGGCTTTGCAGAACCTGATCCATATCTTGATATATCATCTATTGATGCAGCTCACAAAATTGCTATAATCTCAAGCCTTGCATTTAACACAAATATTTCATTTGATAATGTTAAAATTAATTCAATAGAAAATATTACATCTGATATAATTCAAATTGCCAAAAATCAGAATTATTCAGTTAAGTTATTAGCATGTGCAGTTAATTTAAATGGTAAAATCATTCAATATGTTAGACCATGCTTTATAGGAAAAAACCACAATTTAAAAAACATAAACAACGCCTTAAATTCAATTAATATTGAAAGTGACCCTGCTCTCATGACAAATATCATAGGCCATGGAGCTGGAAGCAAACCTACTACAAGCGCTTTATTATCAGATATTAATGATGCAATAAGAGGTATAAAACATTATTATAATTTTAATGATCATAATATCTACTGTAATGAATTAGATATAGAGCAAGAATTTATAGCTATAGCAAAAGACAATATTGAATTTGAAAATATTTCAAGCAAATTAAATAATCTAGAAATTAAATATTCAATCTCAGATTATAAAAATAATAAAATTATTAGATTTAAAACAAATAATTTTTCTGATTCATACAAAATTAAACATCAAAATATATTTGAAATTCATGAATAAAACCGCAGTTATTACAGGAGGCGCTACTGGCATAGGATTTGCAACAGCAAAAATATTAGCAGCAAAAAAATATAATGTTATAATTGCTTGTAGAAATATTGAAAATTTAAAAAAAGCGAAAAAAGAAATAAAAGAGATCGACCAAAACAACAAAATTGAATTCCAACAATGCGATGTTGCAAAAATTAATGATATTAAAAATTTATTTAAATTTAGTCTCGAAAAATTCAATCAAATTGACTGCCTAATAAATGCTGCAGCAGTTTTAGATAAAGAATTATTTATAAATCTAAATATAAATAACTGGCAAAAATTAATAGATATTAATTTAAAAGGAACAGTATTATCTTGTCATGAAGCATTTAAATATATGAAGAACAAAGGAGGTAATATTATAAATATTAGTTCATATGGCGCAATATTAAATACTGATAAATTTCCTGGTTTAAGTAGCTATATTACAAGTAAATTTGCAATTAATGGCTTAACTGAAGCATTAGCTGTAGAAGGAAGAAATTTAAATATTAGAGTAAATGCAATAGCACCAGGTGCAGTAGATACAAACATGCTTAAAAAAGCAGCTCCTAATCTAAAAACATCAACAAAACCACATGACATTGCAAAAACAATATGTTATATTATAAGTAATGATGCAAAACATATTAATGGATCAATTATAATTATAAACAGCAATGAATAACACATCATATCTTACAAGAAAAATAACAGTTTGCATTGCACATCAGCTATATGACGAAAATTTATCTCACGAAGAAAATCTTGAAATATACCAAAAATGCACAAATATTCATGGTCATAACCTAGAAGTATATATTACTGTAAAAGATAAAATAGATCCTAAAACTGGAATGGTCATGAACTTCAAAGAACTAAAATCTATTATTAACAGAAATATTCATGATAAAGTAGACCATAAATTTTTAAATCATGATATAGAGGAATTCAAAAATATTATGCCAACAGTAGAAAATATTGCTGTAATATTCTGGAAATGGTTAGAAAAAGACCTAAATAATCTATATGAAGTTAAAATCCAGGAAACAGATAATAACCAAACTATTTACAGAGGTGAATAACTAAGTAATTTTTTTAATTTCCTCTAACACAATTTTTTTAACTATATCAGGTAAATTATCATTAAGCCATTCAGATATCATTGGCCTGATTAAATTTTCAATATTACCCTCTTCAAACTTTTTTTCATGAGAATGATTAGTTTTTATATTTTTAGATTTCTCATCAGTATTATTACCAACTATTTTCTTAAACTGCTCAACTAAGTTTCTTGTTTGTCCCAAAGCATCTGTTGATAAAACCTGAACCTGCTTAGAATCATCATCATCTATATTCTTATTAATTACTGATTCTTGTTTATAATTTGACTTATCCTGTTCTTTTATTCCAAAATCTTCATCAAGGTCCAGATTTAAGCTACTTTCTTTTGATGCTAAAACCTCATAATCTTTTCCAATTGGTTCTAAACTAAATTCTTGCAATTCATCTTGAACTAGTTTTTGCCACGGCTCTATTTTGGAAACATTATTTACAGCTATATTATCCGAATCCTTATTATTATGATCTAGATTTTCTTCTAATACTTGATGATTTAAACTAATCACTTCACCATCATCAATATTATCATCTTCAAAAAAATGATCTTTAATATTATTTAATTCATTTTCATTGGTTGATTCTGATAAAGCTTTTGAAGAATTTGAACTATTAAGTTTAAATTCATCTTCACCAAAAATTAATCTATCTAAATCTCCAAATTTACTATTACTGTTAGACATAAAAACTAGTTTTACCAAATTTTATAAATTTTTATAAATAGAAGCAACATCTATTTTAGGAAATTTACTAATAATATCACCTGTTAGTTCTAGATATTTATAGTTATAATATTTCCCTAGATTTATAACATTAGTTAGCTCATAACTTGCTTTATTATACTCTCTTTGTGCTTCAAGTAAATTTATTAAATCTGTTCTACCATATTTATAATTTGTTTCAGCTATTTTAACTAATGAAGTCGCAAATTCTAAATATAATTTCTGATTATTAACAAGCTCATCATTTATTAAAATATTTTCATATACCTGAACAGCTTCATTTTTTATATTATTGTGCAAATTTTGATCTTCTTTCAATAAAATTTCAAAATTATGTTTATTATCAGATAATTTAGCTACATTATAGCCTCCCTTATATAATGGAACAGATATATTAAATCCTATATTATTTGATGTTCTGTTTCTGTCTTTATTAAAACTAGAAGAACCACCCCCTTTTATTTTATTACTACTCATAAAAACACTGGCTTGCGGCATAAAGTCTTTTTTTGTAATATCAACAGAGTTTTTACTGATCTTTATTTGGTTTGAAGATGCTAAAATATTATAATTCTTTTTTTTAATTTCCTGCCAAAAACTATTAAAATCATCATTTTCTAAATTAATCTCCGCTATTTCAAATTTTGCATATGGCACAGATGTTAGTGTAAAAAAATCAGACTCTAATAATCTAATATCACGTTTTAATTGTATGATTTGATTTTTAGCATCCATAAGCTCTGTCTTAGCTTGCAAAAGATCAAGACTATTAACAGAGCCAGAATTATATTTAACAGTTGTAATATCAACTAATTTAGAAATAATCTCATAATTTTTTTCTAAAAAAGAAAGCTCTTTAT
Source organism: Rickettsiales bacterium (assembly GCA_965658435.1). Taxonomy (GTDB): domain Bacteria; phylum Pseudomonadota; class Alphaproteobacteria; order Rickettsiales; family JABIRX01; genus JADHLN01. The sequence continues at coordinate 5,323 of CBFHSE010000011.1, forward strand.
ATTTAGTATCAATCAATAATGTTAATCTTACCGTATTTACAAAGATATTAGAAATATTAGCATAAAATTTATTTTTATATTGAGCTATTTTAAATTTTGAAGATTCTAAAATTTTGGAAACACCATATTCATAGATAACTTGATTAAGCTCTACACCATAATCATCAAGAGTATAATTATCATCATCTCCAGAAGAAACATCATCAATAATAGTTTTATAACTTTTATAGTTTAAAGAAATTTGAGGTAAATACTTAGATAATATTTGCTTTGATTTATCTATTACCTGTAAATATTCATTGTAAGATTTATTTATTTCGGGATTTCCCTCTAATATTTGGTTAAATATATCATCATTAGCATATAAATTTCTGCCCAAAGAAATAAAGAAAACTAAATAAAATAAAACACGCATAAAATTTATTTGTAATTAAAAGATTTATGTTTAAAAACTACAATTATGTATTTTTATAAAAAGCAGATATAATTCCTAATGCAATGAAAAAATTAATAATAATATTTATATTATTATCTCTATTCGGCACATCTAATGCTAATACATTAACAAGATCAGTACAATCAAATTCCTTTAAACATGTAAAAGCACTTCTTCGTAATGGCATTGACCCCAATATTAAAGATACCAGGAATAATACAGCATTATTATATGCAAGCTTTAATGGAAATACAGAAATAGTTAAAACTCTTCTGGAATATGGAGCAAATCCTAACATAACAGATAATGCAGAAACATCCCCTCTTCACCTAGCTATTAGACAAGGAAACACAGAAGTATCAAAACTCTTAATCGAGTCTGGTGCAAATATAAATAGCAAAGATTTTATGAAATCAACTCCAATTATGAGAGCGATAAGAAAAAAACAACTAGATATTATTGCAATTTTAGTCGAAAATAATGCTGATTTATATTTAAAAAATAATCAAAATTACAATAGTTTTGATCTTGCATTTAGAAGTTCTAACCCTCAGATATTAAGATATCTGATTAAGGATTATCAGCAACATCAAATTAATGAATTAAACAACCTCAGGAAAAAAGCCATATCAAACAAGTTCACAGATTCATCACTAATAATAGCTGAAAAAATACAACAGTTAGAAAAAAAGAAAGAGAAAAAAATTACCAGAATTTCATTTCATCCAGAATCGCTAAGTTACCTAGAAAAAATTGCAATAACTGATTTTAAAGAAATTCCAACTTATAAAAAAATTCCAGCCCCTGACAAAAAAAACACTATAATTAATTACAATAATATAAAAAACCTTGATAATTTAGCTTTTAAAAATGGTGATTTATCATACCATAAAAATTTCAAACATAATTTATTGCTAAGCATTAGCAATAATAAGAAGGAAACAATATTAAGACCAAATAATATAAGTAATATTTACAGTAATCAATTTAAGCAAAATGAAATAGAATCAAATCAAAACTTTAAAAAAGATTTATTATTAAATATACCCAATATTAAAAAAGATATAACAATCAATATTCCTACAAAACAAAAAGATAATTTTTACGTTATCTCCTCAATAGTTCCAATAAGCAAAGAACACACCAATATTAATAAAAAACAAAGCAAAAAAGAAAGTGATAAGTTAAATTTATTACAATCTATAGATACATATCCCAAACCAACAAATAATGAAATTAAAACCAATAAAAAACCTAACAATCTATTATTAATTTCCGCAACTACAAAATCAATATTTACAATTTTAAAAGCAAATAAAATAACAGAATCTGAATTATTACCTAAAAATAAAACACCTAATTTAAGTAAAATTCCATTACCCACAAAGAAAATTACAAGCACACCAAATAACAAAAATATTGAACCAATAAAATTTGAAGAAAAAGATAAATCTAACAAGTTATTTGATAATATAGCAGCTATTAATACTAAAAAATCTAACAATATTGAAAAAAAATCAGAAGAAAAAACTAGTAAGGAAAAATTTAACATAAATAAAAATAATATCTCATCATATAGTAAGTTAGAAACTGTAAGAACTAATGAATGGAATATTAAATTAAGAAATATTCCTATCTCCACAATTGATAAAACTAGCCTTGGTCATGATAGAATATTTAATAGAAAATTTACTTATAAAGCAAAAACCACAAATAATAAATTAAAGAAACAAACTAACAAAAAGAAAATAAAAACCATAGAAAAGGGCTATTACATTCAGCTAGGTATATTTTCAAACCCAAAAAATGCAAATCGTTATAAACTAAAAGCAAGCATAATAGGCAACTCCATAATAAAACCAGGCAGCCTTAGAAATAAGAAGATATCCAAAGTAATGTTAGGTCCTTATAAATCAAAATTAGAAGCTATTTCAATACAAAAGCAAAAATCATTTCAAGATTCATTTGGAAAATTTACATTAATTAAATTATATTAATTATCCTTAAAACTAAAATTCTTAATTTCCCTTATAAGATCCTTATATTTAATTGGCGTTTCAATATTCCCAATAACCCAACCATATAGATCCCAATCATTCTCACTAATAAACTCTTCATAAAGAGCAAATTTTTCATCATTAAAGCCAAATAAATTTGCTCTGGCAAAATCACCAAGCAATATATCTGTTTCTTTGCATCCTCTATGCCAACTTCTATATATTGCTTGCTTAATTCTTTGCTCACTAGGCATATTATTTAGCTTTTGCAATTGAAGCTTCAATAATAGCTATAGCTTTTTCTTTAGATTCAAAACCTTTTACCTTAGCCCACTTGCCTTTTTCAAGATCTTTATATCTTTCAAAAAAATGTGATATTTGATCTAATAAAGCTTGAGATATATCAGAGATATCTTTTACATCCTTAGTAAAAGGATGTAATTTATCTTTAGGTACAGCGATAATTTTTTCATCAACACCACTCTCATCTTCCATTAATAAAACCCCAACTGGTCTAACAGCAATAACAGAACCAGGAATTATTGGCGTATTAGTTATAACTAATACATCAGCAGGATCACCATCATCGGATAAAGTATGAGGAATAAAACCATAATTTGCTGGATAAAACATGGCAGTAGTTAAAAATCGATCAACTAACAAAGCACCACTATCTTTATCAAATTCATATTTAACTGGATTACTTCCAGAGCTAATTTCAATAATTACATTTACCTCATTTGGAGCATCATCACCTACTGAAATTTTATTTATATCCATAAACTTATACCTAAAAATTAATTTTGTTAATATTCTAATTAATAAAAAATGTAAAGAAGCTCAATCAGATTTTTCCTACATCATTTAAAATATCATTTATAAATTGAACTCTATTAGCATTATGATTTTCAATGATAAAAACCATTTTATTATCTTCTTTTAATTTTATCTGCCATTTAGAATTAGCAATAAATTTCATTATATTAGCTGGATCAAGTTTATTTTGAACAGCAAATCTCAACATAATCGCTTTTGGACCTGCCTCTAATTTAGCTATAAATATTTCTTTTGCTTTATTTTTTATTTCAATAATAGCTAATAGATTTTTTGTTTCCTCTGGCACATTACCAAATCTATCCTCTAATTCTAAAATTAAATCATCCGCCTCATCCCTATTTGCTAAATTTGCAATACGCCTATAAAACTCAACCCTTAAATTAATATCCTCAATATAGCTCTCTGGAATTAATACTGGCAATCCTATATTTACTTCAGGTGAGAAATCATGATCTTCAATTGAAGAATCTAATAATTTTTCTGATTTCAATTCCATTACAGCTTCATTTAGCATATTTTGATATAATTCAACTCCAACCTCTTTGACATGCCCCGATTGCTCCTCACCAAGCAAGTTACCTGCCCCTCTAATATCCATATCATGAGATGCTAAAGAAAAACCAGCCCCCAACCCATCTAATGTTTGCATAACCTGTAACCTTTTATCAGCAAGTTCAGTGAGTGATTTTTTTGGATCAAATGTAAAATAAGCATAAGCCCTAATTTTACTTCTACCAACCCTACCCCTTAATTGATATAATTGTGCTAGACCAAATTTATCAGCATGATGAATTATTATTGTATTGGCAGTAGAAATATCAATACCTGATTCCACAATTGATGTTGATAATAAAAGATCAAATTTTTTATCACAAAAATCATTCATAATTTGATCTAATTCATCAGATTTCAAGCCACCATGCGCCATTTTAAATTTAATTTCAGGAATTAATTTTCTAATTTTTTCAGCCTCTTTTTCTAAATCTTTAATACGTGGACAAACATAAAAAATATTACCACCTCTATGATATTCCCTTAAAATCGCATCTCTAATAACCACAGAATCAAAAGGCATCACAAAAGATCTAACTGCCATTCTATCAATTGGTGGTGTTGTAAGTAAGCTTAAGTCTCTAATACCTGATAATGACATTTGCAAAGTTCGCGGAATTGGTGTTGCACTCAAACTTAAAATATGGATATTTTCCCGCAAATTTTTAATTTTTTCTTTTTGTACTACCCCAAAATGTTGCTCTTCATCTAAAATTGCCAAAGCAAGATTTTTAAATTCAATGTTTTTTGCCAATAATGAGTGGGTACCAATCACTATATCCACCTTTCCATTCCTTAAATCCTCTTTAGTTTTCTTCAAGGAGGATTGTTTTACCATTCGTGATAACTGCCTTATTTCAAAATCATATTTTGCAAAGCGTTTTTTAAAATTATTATAATGTTGCCTTGCCAGCAAAGTTGTAGGTACAATAATTGCTATTTGAGGCTTTACCGGTAAATTTAAAGCTGTAAGAATCATAAAACTTGCTCTTATTGCAATCTCTGTTTTACCAAAACCAACATCACCGCAAATAAGCCTATCAATTATTTTCCCAGATTCAAAATCCTTCTTAACATCATTTATAGCATTAATTTGATCTTCTGTTTCATCAAACTCAAATTCTAAAGAAAATTCTGTTAATAAATTATCATCAAAAATTACAGGCTGAGATTTACTCATCTCCCTTTTAGAAGCAAGCTTTATCAATCCTTCAGCAATATCTCTAATTTTTTTCTTAAGCCTTGCCCTTTTTTCTAAAAATGAATGTGAACCAAGTTTATCTAAGCGAATAATATCTGATTGATTTCCATATTTACTAAGCAAATCAAGATTTTCAACGGGGAGATATAATTTATTATCTGCATCATATAAAAGTGAAACAAATTCATGTTCCATATCTGCAATTTTAATTAATTTTAAACCAAGAAACTTACCAATACCATGCTCCTTGTGAACTATATATTCACCAACAGATAATGAAGAAGCCTCTAAAATTAACTTTTCAGATTTTCTACTACTAGATTTTGCCTTAACTGCTTTAAAACCATATAAATCATGTTCAGTTATATAGATATTCTCAGTATCATAAAAACCAGAATCAAGAGATAGCTCTAAATAATTAATATTAATATTTTTTATATTTTCTTTTTCCTCTCTAAACTCATTTAAATGATGTTCCCACAAATTCTTAAAACGTGACAAAGCATTATTACTATTTGCAACAAAATATATTTTAATTTTAGGATATAATTCTTTTCTCGAAATTAAAAAATCATATGCAAGTTTAGTTGAATTAATTTTTTCAATTTTGGCTTTTTCATAGAAATTAGGTATTTTTTTAATATCAAATTCTATTGCATAACTTGCATTGTCAGTAAAATTATTAAATACAACCCTTTCGCTATCTAATAATACTTTATTTACATCGGTAAGGTTAAGATATAATAAATCTGGCTGAATTGGATTATATTCACTATGATTTTTAACCTGTAACGCAGAGTTTCTAGCTTTGTAATAATCATTAATCGCTTCAATTCTTTCAGTTACAGCTTGTAAAAAATTATTATCATGAATAATAACAGCATCAGCAACATAATCCTTTAATGTAACTAATTCTTGCTTATAAAATAAAGGAAGCCAATGTTCTATTCCTGCAACATGAATTTTATTTGAAACCTTATCATAAAAATCATCATTACCATAATCTATGTCAAAATATTTACGATAATTTTCTCTAAAATTAGCAATATTATTATCATTTAAAATAACCTCACCTGCAGGTATAATTTCTAATTCTGTAATTTTAGAAATTGATATTTGAGTTATAGGATCAAATTCCTTAATTACATCTATTTTATCAGCAAAAAAATCAATTCTTACAGGAGATCTCTGACCAAATGGATAAATATCCACTATACTCCCTTTAATAGAAAACTCACCTGCCTCATTCACAACAGAAACATGCTGATAAGAATTAGCAACTAAATATGCAGCAATATCTTTTATTTTATAATCTTCTCCTAATTTTAATTTTAGAAAATGCTCTTTTAATATCTCCTTAGGTATTAATTTTAACAAAAAGGCGTTTACAGTTGTAACAATAATTCTTTTTTTGCTAACTAATAATTCATTTAATGTTTTTACTCTCTGGCTAATAATTTGTAAATTAGGAGACACCCTATCATAAGGCAAACAATCCCAAGCAGGAAGTAATAACACCTCATAATTATGTTTTATCTTAACTAAAATATTATAGATATTATTCGCTTCAACATCATTTGCTGCAACAAAAATTACAGACTTATCAAAATTCCTAGCAAAATTATCTAAAAGATAAAAAAAACTATTATTTGCAACTTTGACTAATTGTTAAATTATTATAATGTGTAGGAAATTTAGGCATTTTATATTAACTAACAAATTCCCTACTCACTAATAATATTAAAACAAACCTAACCAACAATTTCCTCAGGAGAAAACATTAGGTTAATTTCAATTTCAGCATTTTCAAGAGAATCAGAACCATGCACAGAATTTGCTTCAATTGATTCTGCAAAATCTTTTCTAATAGTTCCCGCATCAGCATCCTCAGGGTTAGTTGCACCCATAATCTGACGATTAAGAAGAACAGCGCCCTCACCTTCTAAAACCTGAATAACTACAGGACCAGAAGTCATGAACTCAACTAAACTATTATAAAATGGTCTTTCTTTATGAACTTCATAAAATTTCTCTGCTAATTCCTTACTAAATCTTATTCTTTTTTGTGCAATAATTCTTAAACCAGATTTTTCAAAATAAGAGTTAATAACACCTGTTAAATTTCTTTTTGTTGCATCAGGTTTAATAATTGAAAAAGTTCTTTCTAAAGCCATAATTTAAATATAATTGATTAAAGCCACATTCATACATCTATTTCTATTTTTTTCAAGCCAGAGATAACTCTTTGACAAAATAATTTAAATGAGCGATAAAATTTAGCAATTTAAGTTAACATGTTTACTAAATTAGAAAAATTAATTGCCGGACGCTTTTTCTTCTCTAAAAGAAAAGAAAAATTCATTTCAATAAATACAGCATTTGCATTTACAGGCATTCTTCTTGGTGTTGCAACATTAATTATTGTTATGAGCATAATGAATGGATTCAGGGTTGAGTTAGTAAAAAGAATTCTAGGAATTAATTCTCATTTAACAATTTACGATAGAGAAAATAATTTTACTAATTACAACGAAATTCTATCGGAAATAAAGCTATTAGATCAAGTTACTAATGCTAATATAATAATTGATACTCATGGTATGATCTCTGTTAATCAAGCAGCACAAGCTGCAAATGTTAAAGGCATAAAACTTAATGATCTAAAAGAAAAAACCTTAATTAAAGAAAATATAGTTCTAGGAGACATTAATAATTTTTCTAAAAACAACTCTGTCATAATTGGAATCAACATGGCACTTGAACAAAATTTACAAATTGGAGATAAAATTAACTTAATAGCCGCAGAGACAAATAAAACTGTAATAGGAATAATCCCAAAAATAAAACAATATGAAATTGCTGCAATTTTCGATGTTGGAATGTATGAATATGATTCAAAAACAATTTTCATCCCTTTAAAAACAGCAAAGATTCATTTTGGCTTTAAAAACAAAATCTCTTCCATTGAAATTTACAGTCAAAATCCAAATCAATTAACAAATATTAAAAAAGATATCTCAGAG